>JAHWKS010000044.1 GCA_019347795.1 Planctomycetota bacterium
ATTCCCCAGTGAACCGGTTGTCGGCGCTAAAAGCAAAGTAAAAATCTCCGATGGCCCATCTTCTACCGAAAGGTGTCTGAGTAACAAAAAATGCCCTCTTGTGGGGGAAAAGACCGCTCAAATCGTCGTACTCTGGGCGACCTTCGACTAAGTGCCGCAATTCATTTCGCAAGAGGATGCCCAAAGCTCTAGTTTTCCGCCGGTCGTCGCTGCTCCTAAAGAGCTTCGGGTTTTTCGGGTGAAGCAATGTGGACCGGTGGAAGGGGAAGGCGTACGACGTCAACTCGCGCTCTTTGAGACTCGGTCAGGAGTTGCGGTAGCGAAATCGCAAACACCCCCCCAAACGCCGCGTCAGCGTGAAGGAGGAGTTGGTTGGGGTATTGGGTAATGCGAACGCTAGACGAAGAACGTTCGGGGTAGCTGGGCATCGGGTCCCGATGGCAAAGTAGGCCGACGATCTGGGATCCGAGCGCCCCCCAAAACGCCGTCCAAAATCTTTTCCCTTTCGCCTCGGCTTCGAAGGGAGCATCGCTGTCGCCATAGGCTGCTTTCAGCTTGCGAATCTCCTCGAATGCCGAGTGACCGACCGGGCCAATGAGTGCAAGCGGAAAATCAATCACTTCCCCCTCGCATTCCCTCGGGATTTTGAACGAACGCCCGACGGCTACCAATGCTAAGTCAACGACACCATCCTTAACCGCATCCAGCAATGAGCGAGGTAAGCCGTCGGCATACTCAATGTCAGCTTGGTAGTCTTCACGAAATCGACGACTCACGCGCGGCATGACCGATGCCAAAACCGCCACGCCAGCCGCGACCTGGACACGTAGGACTCCTCGATTACCTCCCAACCGGTTGAGGATGTTTCGAACTTCGCGAAAGAAGTCTTTGGCGTCTTCGCCGAGCGCGGTGGTATGGCCTTGGGTCGGATGTATTACGGGCTTTTGGGCAAGCGAATTGACCTTCTCAACGATTCTTCGCAGGGTTTTGTAATCGCACGGAATCTGTTCGGCGGCATCCTTTATGCTCTTCGCATCGCCGTAGGAAAGCCGCAAATAGCACGCATCAAGCAGCGCTAGGTCCTTGAGAGTCAATTCAGCAAGCGTCGCCGGAACTTCCATTGTCCGATTGTCCAGTCGAATATTCTAGGAAAAAAATGTTTGAGCGAACTTTTTTCCAAGGCCGGAGAGGGTTCGGGCGATGCCCTTATGAGATGTCAAAACGGGCAGGTGCGACGAGCGTGGGGGCACCGGAATGAGGGAGCATTATAACGTCGACGGTTGAGAATGGCCATTATTTTTGGCCATAAACAGCCATCTCGGCAATAGGGGGGTGGCGGACAGTCTCGCTGGGTTCAAGCAAATCGCTTGCCCCCGCGAGTCGGCCGAATAAAGTTTTCCGGGCAATGGGTGACTTGCGCGCGGAGATGGATGGGCGCGCCTCGTCCTAAGCAATCGCCTCGGCTAGCGCACCGTGCAGCGCTGTGTCTTGCTGTGGCTTGCGCCCTGCCAAAGAAAGTGAGTCTACTTGAAAAAATCGTCCACGTCCCGTCAGGTGCAGGGGATTACCAATGGCTGGGCCAAGCGAAAAACAGTATGCCGTCGATGACGTAGCCTTCGTTCGCGTATTCGGGCAAGACCGAGTCGATCGCATTCGGCGCCTGAATCGGCGCCTCACCAAGCACGACGAAATCGGGGAAGAGCTTACGCGGGCGATGTTCGTCGAAGCACTGGGAGGGGGGGCGGCGGCCGCTAAGTGCTTATCCCGGTTTGTATGGGTCTCCCAAAGACAGTGGCGGCGGTGGAAAGAGGAAACGGATAAGCAGTGGCTTGCTCAAATGGTCAGAGACCACTGGGAGTGGCTTGAGAAGTCGCTTCGAAGTGGACACAAGATCACCGATCCGGCCTACGGTTTCGAAGACCTTTGTTCGGTGGCGTTCGACGAATTGTGGAAAAAGCGGGCGAGACATCGGAACGAGAGTGTCGAAGCGATCCGGCAATTTCTCCTCGTGGTCGCCGTACGAAAGCTTCGCTCGATCCACGATCGGCGGCAGAAATGGATGTCGAACAAACCGATCCTTGATGATGCATGCCAGGTAACGAACGACGACATTGAACGCCAAATGCGGCGTTTGGTGAAGACTTTAAATCGCTTGAAGGGAGCGGTACGGAAAGTTGCGAAAAAGGTCATCGTGGGCGGCAAAACGCTCAAGCAGATCGCCGAAGATCTGCAATTACCATACATCACCGTATGGCGACTTTGGAAAGAAGGAAAGGCATTGTTGAGGGAAAGCCTTGCGTCGGACGATGACGCTTAGAATTCTCCCCGTTCCTCCAAATCTGAAAGGACTTCTGCGTAGCAGGTTCGCCATTCGGCGAACCGAAAGAGGTTAGCGAGCAACTCCGCAGATTCTTCAACGTCGAGTTGGTCAAGCAGAAACTGCCGAATCCGTTCTCGCGCGGCAGGCGTGATGTCCGGAGCGCCGGACAGATTCTGCGGCATGCCTAGGCCAACCACTTCCCACAATGTGGGGAGCGGTACATTTTGCTGTTTCTCCATTTCGTCGCGGCTGTCCATAGCCAAATCAGCGTCCTCCCAAGGCGAGCGACGGTCAGCGTACTTTCTTCGTCCCGGTTTTGGCAAGCGGGATTTGGAACCCTGAAGGACGGCTTGTCGACCAGCTTTCAGCCGACCAGGCGATCCGCTCCGAGGGTTCTTCTTGGATTTCATCAATTTTACCAGCCGAAAAAGAAAATTCTCGTGCGACTCAACGCTAGGTGACACACCAACTTACGGATCGAGGCGTAGGGCACGGAAACGCGCCGCTGTGAAAAAACTCCATGCCTCGTTGGACCTCCTAGTAGAGGCGAGCATGACGCTCGGCTGAAACGCCGGCTTTCAGTTCTACCCAGTATCTCACTAAGGTTCCCTTTTTTCTAGTGGAGGTGACGTATGAAAAACGCGATAAACTCGCTGCTTTTGGTTTTAGCGCTAATCGGAGGTTGGGTCGTGGCGGACGCCATTGGACTCGACGACATGATGCAAGCCGATCCTTGGGCAGTTTCCGACGCCGCGGCGCGAGCTTTGAGCGACGGGGACTTGCCAGCGTCCACCGCGATCGAAACTCGTAAGGCTCTGGCGAATCAGTTGGAGCAGGCGAAGGTTGATGCGCTTGAGAATTGGGCTGCGACGGAAGAATCGCTGGGCGTAATTAGAGACACGATAGAGCAACTCCGCATGGCCGAGGAGCAGGAACGCCGTGCGGAGGAGAAGCTTGAGCGATTGGCGCTTATGTCGGAGGCCGTGAATTCGGACGAGATGTTGGCAGACCGAAGCGCCGAATCCCCCGGTGCCGAGGTGATCCTCGACGGAGGCGTCTTGCGATTTCGGTGGCAGAGCTTGATGCGCACGCTGCACGAGTAACTCGCACTCGAAGTAGTGCGAGACAAAACCGCGGAGCCGCTTGGCTCTGCGGTTTTCTTATGCGCTGGCGGTTCGCGATTCAAGACCTGGAAGCCGGTTACACGCGGGGAGCGACACTTAGGCAGTTGCGAGCGCAATCGCTCCGAATTAACTTCATAATCATGGCCTGCTCTGTTCGAGCGACATGTCGATGATCACTTTCCGATCCACTCACGGCCGGGGCGGTCGGTGCGGAATTTCACGAGGCGGGCGTGCTCGACTTCCGTGACGTAGACCGTGCGGCCGTCGGGGCCGCCGAAGCAGAGGTTGCTCGGCTTGGCGCCCAGCACGTCGATCTCGCGGATCACTTCGCACTCGGGGGATACGACCGCCACCATGCCTTTGCCGTAGCGGCTGATGTACAGGTTGCCGTCCACGTCGCACCGCATGCCGTCGAAGCCGTGGTCGGGGAACGTGGCGAAAAGCCGCTTGTCCTGGAGCGTGCCGTCGTCGGCGATGGCGAACGACCAGATGTTCCGCTGCTTGCTCTCGTTCACGTAGAGCGTGCGGCCGTCGGGGCTGACCTCGATGCCGTTGGTCGTGCCCATCGCCGCGGCCGCCAGGGTGACCGTGCCGTCGCGGGCGATCCGCCAGACCTGCCCCGTCCCGTCCTTCCAGTTGGGATCGCTGGCGAAGAGCGTCCCATCCGGAGCGATGGCCAGGTCGTTCGGCTGGTTCATCTTCGGCTCGTGGACGAAGAGCGAGATCTCGCGGGTGTCGGGATTGATCCGCAGCACGTTGTGGTTGACGTAGTCCGCCACGAACATCGTGCCCGAGCTGTCAAAGCGAATGCCGTTGCCGACGCTGTCGTCGGGAAGCGAAACGAAGACCTCGCCTTTGCCGTCGGGCGTGACGCGGCCGATCGTCCCCTGCCGGGCGAAGTTGACGGCGTAGATGTTTCCTTCCGCGTCGCAGGCCGGGCCTTCAATGCCGGGGGTGAATTCGCCGGCTTGAGTGAGCGGCGTCGCAACGAACAGATCTTCCTCGTCAGCGACGGCGGCAAGCGGCGCCAGGAACCATAGAAACGCGGCGGCACAACGCATGGCGGCATTCTCCATAGACCGTGGTTCACGATCAGAAGCTGAAATCAGAGGGAGGTGTGGCTGGCCGCGGAGCGACGCCCCAGCCCGGACGATGAGCGGCGGAGTATTGGAGTGGTGGGTATTGGAGTGATGCGGTAGAGCAGGAATCGTAGATAACGTCTTCCGTGATTCTTCGCCAAATCCCATCACTCCATCACTCCATCACTCCGATACTCCGCTGGGGCGTCGCTGCGCTCCGCCGCCAGCCACCCCCGACGTCGGCATGCATTATGAAATGCCGGCGGGCGGCTGGCCAGTGTCGATCTCGCGGAATGTGATGATTGTTCCGTCGCCTCCGTCCGCGGAAGGCGCGGACGGGCAAGCTATGGTTGAAGGAGCTGACACGCTCCCCCGCTCTCTCGCCACAACGCTATGGCTGCTTTGCACTATGCGATTCGTCCTTCCGGCTCGCTGCTGGATGCGTGGATGCGGGTCGCGGATGCGGCCTGCATCGCCGGAGGACTGGCGATCGCGCTGCCGATGCTGCCGATCGACGGCCTGCGGCTCATCGCCGCCGGGACTGTCGCCGTGAGCGCGTTCTCCATCGCGGCGGAGGTGACGGGGCTGTATCGCAGTTGGCGAGGCAACTCCGCCGAGGACGAGGCGCGCTGCATCGTCGCCACGTGGGCGATTACGGTGGTGATGTTGCTCACGATCGCCTTCCTCACGCGCTACACCGACCTGGCCGGGCGAAAAGCGTTCTGCGCGTGGTTCCTTGCGGCCCCGGTGTTTCTGGTCGCCCATCGCCTCGCGGTCCGCCGCGTGCAGTCGCTCTTGCGAGGGCAAGGCTGGAACGTGCGGCGCTATGCGATCGTCGGCGCCAACGACCTCGGCATCCAACTAGCGAGGAACATCGAGCAGGCGCCGGGACTGGGGCTGCGGCTGGTCGGCTTTTTCGACGACCGCAACTCCGATCGCAATGTGCGTCTCCCCGGCGACGTGGGAAGCATGGCCGGCACGATCGGGGAACTGGTCGAGCAAGCCCGCGCGGGCGAGGTTGACTGCGTCTATCTGGCCCTCCCGATGCGAGCGGTGGAGCGCATTCGCGGCGTGCTTCAAGAACTGAGCGACACCACGGCGTCGGTCTACATCGTTCCCGACTTCTTCGTCTTTCAACTGCTGCACTCGCGCTGGAGCACGATCGGCGGCCTGCCGGCGGTCAGCGTCTACGAGACGCCGTTCTACGGTCCCGACGGCCTCTTAAAGCGGGCCTTCGACCTGATCGCCGGTTCGCTCCTGCTGATCCTGCTGGCGGCGCCGATGGCGGCCGTCGCCGCGGCGATCAAACTCACTTCCCGCGGACCGGCATTCTTCCGGCAGCGACGCTACGGAATGGACGGCCGGGAGTTCCGCGTCTGGAAGTTCCGCACGATGACCGTGTGCGAAGACGGCCCGCTCGTGCGGCAAGCCACGCAGAACGATCAGCGGGTAACCACGATCGGCAAGCTGCTGCGAAAGACATCGCTGGACGAGCTGCCGCAACTGTTCAACGTGATCGAAGGGACGATGTCGCTGGTGGGTCCGCGGCCGCACGCTTCGGCCCACAACGAGCAGTATCGCAAGCTGATTTCCGGCTACATGCTGCGGCACAAGGTGAAGCCGGGACTGACCGGCCTGGCCCAGGTGCGCGGCTGGCGGGGCGAGACCGACACGCTGGAAAAGATGCAGCGCCGCATCGAGTGCGACCACGAGTACATCCGGGAATGGTCGCTCTGGCTGGACATAAAAATCCTTCTCCGAACGCCGCTCATCGTCCTGAGCGCCAAAAACGCCTATTAGGCGCCCTCGTAGAACAGGCGGCTCGCCTGTTCCCGCGCCCACCTTGCAGGCGAGCCGCCTGCGCTACGGGCGAAAACTCTCTGCGATCGCTGTAACACGCCCAGCGCTCCTGCGCTACACACGACGAGGGAACATTTCACGCAGGAGATCAGCAACCATGCGTCAATTCATCCAGCGATTCGACATGGCGGAGTCCGACGAGGTCTTGGGCCACCCGCCGCGGCCCGATTTCTCCGCCGATTGGCGGCAGCCGCAGGAGCGGACCAAGGTGGCGTTTTTCTATCGCGGTCCCGGCGAGGGAACGGACGCCGCCATTGCGGCGCTCTCGCGATCGCGTCCTGTGTTTCGGGCGGCGGTGAACGAGTGCCTCCGGGCCGGGTCGCTCGAATCGCCGATCGGCAACGGCCTGATTTCCATGTTCATTCTTCAGTACGCGGCGACGCGGCTGCTGCACTCCTGGGGCGTTGTGGAGGACGAGCGATTCGGACATTGGATGGGCGAGGCCGTGGCTGCCTGCGTCGGAGGCGATATGAGCGTCGGCGAGGCCATGGAATGTCTCTCCGCGCTTCCCCCGGAGGCCGGCGAGGCGGACGAAACGAGCAATGAGAACGTGGACGCGTGGGCTGCCCAGGGGGGCCGGCTGATCGTTGAGATCGGGCCGCCGCCGCGCACGCCGCAAGGACGGTTTCCCGATGTGAAGCCCGGGGCGCCGGTGCGCCTTCCCCTCTTCGGCGACCCCGCAACCGAGAAATCGAGGCACTGGCGGTGCGTGGCCGCGCTTTACGCTCACGGCGTGAAGATCGACTGGCCCGCCTTTTATGGCAACGCGCCGACAACGCGCTCAGGACCTCTCCTGCGATCGATCTGATCGCCGGCGCGAAGCTACAGCGAACGATGCACGACGAAATCCGTGAGTCGCCGCAGCGTCTCGACGGCGGGGCTCGGCGGCAAGAGGGTCAGGTCCTCTTGGGCGGCGGCGGCGAACTTCCGCGCCTGCTTGCGGCTGTAGGAAACCGCGTCGAAACGATCGAGCCACGGCGCCAGCAGATCTCGCTTATCGGCGGCGTCCCCCTCGAGGATCTCCAGCACCTGCGCCTTCTCGGCAGTCGTCGCCCGCTGCAGGATGTGAATCACGGGGAGCGTCGGCTTCTGCTTTTCCAGGTCCGTGCCGAGCGATTTGCCGACCGTTCCCTCGTGCCCCACCACGTCGAGCAGGTCGTCGGCGATCTGGAAGGCGACCCCCAGGTTCCGGCCATAGCGGGCCATCGCCTCGACGGTGGACTCGCCGCCGCCGGCGTAGTGGGCGCCCAGCCGGCAGGCGCAGGCGCACAGCTCCGCGGTCTTGGCGTCGATGATCTCGAAGTATTCTCGCTCGGAAAGAGAGAAATCGCCGCGACTTCCTTTCTGACGCAGCTCTCCTTCGCAAACGATGTTCGTGGAGCGGCCGATGGTCCGGCAGGCATAGGTCGTCTCCAGCGTGCTGGCGAGGTAGAAGGCGTGGGTGAAGAGGAAGTCGCCCAAGAGCACGCTCGCCTCGTTGTCCCAGCGGCTGTTCACCGTGGCCAGCCGGCGGCGAGTGGCGGCTTCGTCCAGCACGTCATCGTGCACCAGCGTCGCCGTGTGAATCATCTCCACCACCGCCGAGAGGACGTAATGGCTGCGGTTCACTTCGCCGGTCGCGCGGGCGGCCAGCAACAGCAGCGCCGGCCGCAATCGCTTGCCCCCCAGCATCACGCCATACCTGACAAGTTCATCAACGTACGCGTAATCGCTGCGCATTTCCTCGCGGAGGATTTGCTCCGATTGGGCGAGATCCTCGGCGATCGGGGCGTACAGCGCCCGGAGCGATTCCGCCAGGGCGGCATGGGCAATGACGTTGGTGGACACCCGGGTTTCCCTTTCGTCGGCGTGGTCAGTCGCCGGAGCGCGTAAAATGGCCGCTGCGTCCGCCCGCCTTCTCCAGCAGCCGGATGCTCTCGATGGTCATCTCGCGATCAACCGCTTTGCACATGTCGTAGATTGTCAGCGCGGCGACGCCGGCGGCAGTGAGGGCCTCCATCTCGACTCCCGTCCTGGCAGAAACGCGGGCGACGGTTTCAATCGCCACGACGCCGGCCTCGGGGAAGCCGAAGCTCACCGTGACGGAGTCCAGCGGCAGCGGGTGGCACAGCGGGATTAACTCCGAGGTGCGCTTGGCGCCCATGATCGCCGCCAGTCGGGCCACCTCCAGCACGTCCCCCTTGGCGAGCTTGCGATCGCGAATGAGCTCGAGGGTCGTCTCCGCCATGCGGACCCGCGCCTCGGCCCGGGCCATCCGGGCGGTGACGGGTTTCTCCCCCACGTCCACCATCCGGCTGGCGCCTTGCTCGTCGAAATGCGTCAGCTCGCTCATCGCATGCACCTCCCCTCTCGGCGCGAAACCAAGTCCGATTCCTAACCGGCCCATTCTAAGAGGCCGGCACGGTTTGCGCCGAGCGGCGGCTTATTAACCGCAACCGGCGGCGGGTCGATAACCGCTGGCGGCGCCAATAAAAAACGCCCGGCGGGGGGCCGGGCGCTAACTCATTCCGCTGCAGCGGGGTTACTGTTGTTGTTGCTGAATCTTGAGCCGCTTGTTGATGTCGGTCTCCAGCACGCCGAACACCGCTTCGTGACGCTGCACCGACATCGACAGCGCGTGCAGCAGCCGTTTGGCGGTGAAGTAGTTCAGAATAATTCGCTGCTTGATGGAAATCGGCTCGCGGGGGACCCCGATCGGCTGCGGATTCAGGCCGAAGTCGATAATCAACTCCTCGGGGGAGCCGGTGACGCGGCAAAAGTTCGCGTATAAGGCAATTGCGTCGGCGTCCTTCACCTGAATCTGCTGGGGCTGCTGCGCTTGCTGCTGCCCGGCGGGAGGGGGGGCCTGCTCCGCGCCTTGGGGATCCGTTTTTTCTTCAGCCATGAGTCGTCTCTCCCTGTGAGTAGTTTCGATTTACCAAAACGCGCCAGTTACGATCGCGGAGCGAGTCGTCGGTTTACTCTACCACTTCTCCGCGCCTTTCCAAACGGGCTGCAACGGGCTGGGGGCTTTCAAACAAGGCGAATTGCTGCCTTGGGGCTCGTGCAATCGTTATATCCGCGCCCAAAAACCTTCCTCTCGCAGGCCTCCCATTCCTCCTAGCGTCTCAGCAAGACCGCGTACAATTACCCGTCATGCCGCCAGGTCAACGTGTCGAAAGTGGGGACGTTGCCGGCGGGAAAACCAACCTTCCCCCAGCACGCTCACCGCAACACGATCCTCCAGGTTGGGCCGGACAACCGTGAGAAGCAAAAGCGGCAAATACCATGCCATGTACAGCCCGCCGCCGTAGCCGTGCCAGAACTGCACCGCCGCCATAATCGCCGCCGAGCAACTGAGCAAGGTTCCCAAGTTCTTCTGGGCCGGCCATAACGCCATTCCCAGCGCCAACGTCACGAACGCCGCCATCACGGTGATGCGATACCAGGAGTCCCACCCCAGTCCCCACACACCGTCGAGGTTCTCCATCTGGGGCGGCCAAAGTCCGAACATCCACCGCAGTTGCTCCCCATAGGCGGCTGCGTCGGCCGAGACAAACACCAGCGACAGCGCCACCAAGGCCAGCGTCGCCGCCGCCCCCGCGGCGAATCGCAGGACTCCGCGACGCCAGTAGAAGTTCGACCACAACGGCAGCAGGAAGAGCGGGTAGTAGCTGACGCCGACGGCCAGGCCGATCAGCGCTCCCGCCCACACCGGCCGGCGATAGCAGACCACGGCCCAAATCAGCAGTGCCGCGGGCAAAACGTGGGGGACCCGGCCCGTCATCTGCGCGGTGTACGGGAGCATCAGGTACAACACGGCCGCCCCGATGCCCATTTTGAGATTGTTGAAGTGCCAATGCCCGATCAGCACCATTCCCAGCACGACTGCCAGATGCGAAAGGATGGCCACGGCCTTCGCCGCGATCGCATAAATGCTGATCCGCTGCTCGGCGACCGAGGGGGTGCGGACTTTGCTCAGCGTCATCGTCGAGATATTCGGCAGCAAATAGACGATCGAGAGGCCGGGCCCGTACTCCGGTCGCAGCTCCGGATTATCCACCGCCCGGCGATGGATCAATTGGTCCGCCGCCCGCGGGCCCTCCAGATCCTCCAGCGTGGCCCGGCTGGTGATCACGTTCGCCATCAAGAACACGAAGAGCGCGCAGCCGATGAACGTTAGTCCGCCGATCGTGAGGTTCGGCTCCAAGAGCGGCCGCCGCACCATCGTCGGGTCCAACAGCAGCCGGATCAAAACCAGGCCGGTGGCGCCGAAGAGCCACAGGAAGCCAAGTTTCTCCAGGGTGCGTCCTTCCTGAAATTCCGGCGCCGCCGCCGCATCGGCCGCCCCGTTTGCGGCAGCGGCGGGCTTGTCTTCCTCAAGCATGGCCACGGCAACGCCGTCCGGCGCCGCAGCGGACGGCGGTTCCACAGGCGCCGCCTCATCTCCGTTGAGCTGCGCCGTGACCTGCATCTCCCGGCCCGACTCGACGAGCAACAACCCCGGGGCCAGCAGGATGAGCATCACCAGGTCCAGATTCCGCATGCTCCAAAACCGGCCGAACTTGAAGAACAGCCCGATCATGAGGAGCGACGAAAGGTAAACCCATGTTGTGGGATAAACCCTCACGTATTGGAAGAGGATTTCGCTCATGCTTCAGCAGACGAGGCCCGGTTGTCATCCTGTCCTGGGACCGCACAGCCGCCCCCTATCACGGGGCGCCGCCGTACGTCTCGACAGAAAACCAATCTATTAGGATAAGGTTACAGTCCGAATTTGCAACACCTGCATTACGGAGTTACGGAGCGAGCCGGAGCGACGGGCTGATGAGCGCGTTACCACGTGCGGCAAGGTTTTAATGGCGATCGACCGCCGTGATGGTCGCCTTTCGCTCTGCGAAACGGCGTTCTTTCGCAGAGCGAAAGACGACAGTCCGACACGCTTGCAATGTCGCCGCGGCTGATTATCTTGCACTTGGCCGTCGAAACCAAAAATAGCTCACGCAAACCGGAGCCGACGATGATTCGCTATCGCTTCTCTTTTGTGATCGCTGCGATCGCCATGCTCGCCGCGACTGCCGGGTGGGACGGAGCGCCGGCCGCGGGGACTGCGGAGCGGCCGAATATTTTGCTGGCGATCTCGGACGATCAATCCTTCGCCCATACGTCGGCGACGGGATATGCGGCGGTCCAGACGCCCAATTTCGACCGCGTCGCCCGCAGCGGCGTGCTGGTGAGGAATGCCGTCTGCGGCTCCCCGGGATGCAGCCCCTCGCGGGCGTCGCTGCTCACCGGGCGGCATCCCTGGCAACTGGAGCATGCGGGAACGCACGCCAGCTCGTTCTCGGCGAAGTACAAGGTCTATCCCGATCTGCTGGAGGTGGCGGGTTACTTCGTCGGCTATACCGGCAAAGGCTGGGGACCGGGTAATTGGAAAGAAGGGGGCCGGGAGCGGAATCCCGCCGGTCCGGCCTTCAATCAGCACAAGCTCGAAGACAAGCCGGCCGGCGGCGTCAACAGCAACGACTACGCGGCCAACTTCGCCGCCTTTCTCGAGCAGCGTCCCGATGGCAAGCCGTTCTGCTTCTGGTACGGCGCGTCCGAGCCGCATCGCGGCTTCGAGAAAGGGAGCGGGCTGGAGCAAGGAAAGGAGCTGTCCGACGCGGAGGTCCCGCCGTTTCTGCCCGACGCCCCCGAGGTGCGCAGCGATCTGCTCGACTACTGCGTCGAGATCGAGCACTTCGACGCGCACCTGGGCCGGATGCTCGACCTGCTGGAGCAGAAGGGAGAACTGGAGAACACGCTGGTGGTGGTCACCGCCGACAACGGCATGGCGTTTCCCGCGGCCAAGGCGAACTGCTGGGAGTACGGCATTCACGTCCCCATGGCGATCTCCTGGCCCGCACGGGCGCCGGGCGGCCGGGCGATCGAGGATCTGGTGGGCTTCGTCGATCTGGCACCGACGTTCCTCGAGGCAGCGGGCCTCGATGCTCCCGCGTCGATGGCGGGGCGAAGTCTCCTGAACATCCTCGCCAGCGACAAGGAGGACCAGGTTGACCCCTTGCGCGACGCGGCCTTCAGCGGACGCGAGCGGCACTCATCCTCCCGGTACGACAACCTCGCCTATCCGCAGCGGGCGATGCGCTCGCACGATTATCTCTACATCCGCAACTTCCGCCCCGAGCGCTGGCCCGCCGGGGCGCCGCAGAAATATGAAGCGGACGGCCGCCTCGGTCCGATGCACGGCGCGTATCACGACATCGACGCCTGTCCCACGCTCACGTTCCTGATCGAGCATCGCGACCAGCCGGGCGTGAGCCGCTTCTTCCACAACGCCGTGGACAAGCGGCCGGCCGAAGAGCTGTACGACATCCGCCGCGACCCCGGCTGCATGACCAACCTGATCGACGACCCCAAGCACGCCGAAGCGGCCCGCACGCACCGCGAGCGGCTCGAAGCAACCCTCCGCCAGACTGAAGACCCCCGCATCCTCGACGGTGGCGACGTTTTCGAGACCTACCGCCGCTACAGCCCCATCCGCAAGTTCCCGCCGCCGCAGTGATGCGGCGACGAGGGGTGGCGGCGGAGCGCAGCGACGCCCCAGCAGATGATGGAGTGTTGGAGTAATGGAGTAATGGGATGCGACGAAGAATCATGGCAGACGTAATCGTCGATTCCTCCACCGCCCCATCACTCCATCACTCCATCACTCCATCACTCCATCACTCCATCACTCCATCA
>JAHWKS010000818.1 GCA_019347795.1 Planctomycetota bacterium
ATGGGCTCGTGGTCTCGCGCAAGCGCGTTCAGCGCCTCATGCGCCAGGCCGACATCTCGGGCCTGGTGGCCCGCAAGCGCGGTCGCACCACGATCCGCGTGTCCGCGTCGCCGACGATCTCGTCGAGCGGCGCTTTCGCCCCGATCGCCCGGACGTGTTGTGGGTCGCCGACCTCACCTACCTGCGCACCTGGGAGGGCTGGGTCTATCTCGCCGCCGTCCAGGACGCCTTCAGCCGGCGGATCGTGGGCTGGAGCATGGCCGATCACATGCGCGCCGAGCTGGTCGTCGACGCGCGGCAGAGGGCGCCCCACCGCCGACGACCCGGTCCCGGCCTGGTGCACCACTCCGACCAGGGCTGCCAATACGTCAGCCTGGGCTTCGGCCAGCAGGCGCGCGACCCGGGCATCGCCGTCTCAATGGGCTCCCGAGGCGACGGCTACGACAACGCCGTCGCCGAGTCGTTCTTCGCCACGCTGAAAAGGAACTCGTCCACCGCCGCTCTTGGCCGACGCGCCGGGAGCTGACCTCAGAAGTCTTCGAGTTCGTCGAGGGCTTTTACAACACAACCCGCCGGCACTCGACCCTGGGCTACCTCTCACCCGCCCAGTTCGAGACCATGACCACGACCAAGATCAACAAGGAGAACGGCTAGCGACGCAAGCCCGAGAGTCTCCGAAGAACCGCGTCCATTCCAGACAGGCAGTCCGTAGCGGTACAGCCAGCCCTGCAGCCCAGGGCGCGCCAGCCCGTCGGAAAGCGCGGTGATAGTCGCCGGAGGAGTCGGTGGACACGTCCGTGACCACGAACGCGGTCCGCCCGGCCAGCGCGGACGGTGTCACGGAGCCGCGGCTCCACCGCTCGGCGAGGAGCGCGGGCGCGACGAGCGGGGGCTGCGACGCCCGGGCCGGCGGGCCGCACTGGCCGCGCGTCGTGAAGGCGGCGAAAACCCTGGCGTGCGAGCCCGCGAGCACGGGAGCGTGTTCGATCGGGGTGCCGCTCATCGGCCGGATACGGAAGTCACCGTTGGCCTGCCGCACCGAGAACCACGGCGTGAAGCGCGGGAAGGACCCCGTCGTCCATGAGACGACGGCATGGCGGGCGCTGGCGGCGGCCTTCGGCTGGGTCGCGATCGTTCCGGGATCCGACAGTTGGCGCTCGGGCCATACGTCCCGTCGGCCCGACGCTCGGCGACGACGAGGCGGCCGGCCGTCGTCGCGCTGTTATGAGGAGAGCCTCGGCTTGTTCTCCTCCGGAGGCGGTGAGACGACGCTCCTGGAGGACGATCAGGGCCGCCCGGTGACCGGCTACCGCGGTTGGATGTTTCAAACCGATGACCGGCAGCTCTTTCCCGAGCAGGGCGTTGGGCTGACGCCGGAGATCGACGCCAGGTTCGCCAACGCGGCGATCGAGTTCATTCGCCGCAAGCCGGAGCGGCCGTTCTTCCTGCACGTCAACTTCACCGGTCCGCACGACCCGCTCTACTGGCCGCCGGGAATGAAGGAGAGCTACGACCCCGCCGCGATTCCGCTGCCCGAGAACTTCCTCGCCGAGCATCCCTTCGACCACGGCAACTTCCGCGGGCGGGATGAGGAGCTGTGGCCGTGGCCGCGCACCGCCGCCCAGGTGCGGGAGGGACTGGCGCTCTATTACGCGGTGATCACGTACATCGACCGGCAGGTCGGCCGAATCACGGCGGCGCTGGAGGAGACTGGGCAACTCGACAACACGCTCATCATCTTCGCCGGCGATCACGGCCTGGCGATCGGCAGCCACGGCCTGCGCGGCAAGCAGAACATGTACGAGCACACGGTGAACGTGCCGCTGATCGTCGCCGGTCCCGGGATTCCGGAGAACCGCCGCAGCGAGGCCCAAGTGTATCTGCGAGACCTCTATCCGACGACCTGCGAGTTGGCCGGCGTGCCCATTCCCGAGACGGTGGAAGCAGCAAGCTTCGCCGGCGTCCTGCGGGGCGAGGCGGACTCTCACCATAAATATGCGTACGGATACTTTCGCGATTCGCAGCGCATGATCCGCGGCGACCGCTGGAAGCTGATCTACTACCCGCACCTCGATCGCGAGCAGCTTTTCGATCTGGCCGATGATCCGCACGAGTTGCACAATCTGGCCGCCGATCCCCAACATTCCGAATTGAAGCGCGATCTTCGCCGGCGGCTGGCGGCGTGGCGCCGCGAAGTGGGCGACCCAATCGCGGAGTAGCGCCTGGCACGCGAATTGCGAGGTTCATGGGAGGCGGAATGTACCGTTCGCCGGCGGGGACGGTTTTTGGCCGCGCCGCAATTTTCTTCAGGCCAGGAGAACACCGATGAGAAAAATCGCTTCTTTGTGCATGTTGCTGAGTTTGAGCATCTTCGCCTTCGGCTGCACCGAGGAACAGCAGTTGGAGCAGGAGCAGGAGGATTACGCGGAAGAGGTACAGGAAACCGCCGAGGAAATGGAAGAGGCGATGGAGAGCGGCGCCATTACTGCCGAGGAGCAGCAGGAAGTCCAGGAGGAGCGCGCCGAGGACGTGGAAGCCGCCACCGAGGTCATTGAACAAGCCGGCGAGGTGGTGGAAGAGCAGAACGATTAGACGCGGCCCAGGCGCCGCAGCCGCCTGCTTCCGCTGCGAAGATGCTGATTCGGCGGCGCCCTCATCGCGCCGCCGACTCCTTCTCGAATGCGTCGGTCATGTCGAATGGCGCGGCCATCCCCGCGCGTAGCGCCGGCAGTCCAATCGGCCGAAGAAAGCTCTTTCTCACGTCTCAGACGACGCCTTCTCACGACTCAGACTACGCCGCCGCGGAGTCCGCATGGATCGCCAAAGCGGCCGCGTTGTTGATGTCTCGCCAAGCAGCGCCGTTGCCGCCGCATCCGCCAGGGCTTTGATATGCGCATCCGGCCGCCGCCGCTCTCCACCACCGCCAGGTCGGGCGCCGCGACGCCGGAGGTGCACAAAACGTCTGGTATCGGACTATCGTCGAGAATCGTCTATGATGGCGGCGCTTCTGTTTCTTAACCTTCCGCCTTGGGGCCAGGCACATGCTCAATCTGGAAGAAGATCATGGCGGAGCGAATTCGGATTCTGGTCGCCGAGGACCATCCGGCTGTGAGGAGCAGCCTCACAAGCCTCCTCGGCGCGCAGGAGGATTTCGACGTGGTGGGCGCGGCTGAGGACGGCGTCGCGGCCGTCGAAATGGCGCGGCGCCTGACGCCCCAGGTGGTGCTCATGGATCACGACATGCCGCGGATGAAAG
>JAHWKS010000819.1 GCA_019347795.1 Planctomycetota bacterium
GACCGCATGCACCGGGGCGCTGGCCTCCAAGGTGAAATCGGTCTCCCCCTGGCCGAGCGGCATGTGCAGAGGCAAGTCGCGGTTGGTGCACAGCGCGCGGACGGCCAACTGGTTCAGGTCGTGGCGGTACGGGGCCTCGGAGCGGTCGGCCAGCGAAAGGAACACCTCGCTGCCGATATAGTTGGAGCGCGGTCCCCGCTCCCGCTGCGTCGCCGAGAGCACCCGCGGCTCGCGGCGCACCACGTAGAACGCATCCTGCTCCTCTTCGCCGGCGACGTCGGTCACGCCGTAGAACGGTGAGAACGGCTGCTCGCCCCCGGTTCCGTGGCCGATGACCTCCGTGACGGCGTACACCTCGTAGTCCATGGGCCGCGTGCGGTCGGGGACGACGTGGTGCTCGAACGACACCCGATCCAGGTGAATGCGGTCGGCCCGCTTGGGGAACAGGTTCGCGGCGGGCGCGCAGAAGAGGGCGAAGTCCTCGGCGTCGATGCGGCCTTCCAGTGAGGCGTCGTTTCGGTCGAAGAGGACGATCAAATCGAGCTGCTTGCCGGCGCAACGTCGAACCGCCGCCGAGAGGCCGGTGAGCTCCGCAAACAGGAACCGCTGCGGACAGGCGAAGTATTCCTGCAACAGCCGATAGCCCTGGAACGATCGCGGTCCGTAGGGCAACAGCGCTTGCCCGTCCTCGAAGCCGAGCGACTGGACGTGCGAGGCGTCCAGCACTTCCTGCCACGGCGCCGGACGCTCCGCCGGACGCGCTACCACGGCCAGGGCGTTGCCCAGAAGCTGCTCGTAAATGCGAACGGACAACTCGCCGCCGCGGATGAACACGGGAAGGCAATCGAGCGGCAGCTTGTCGAACGTCAGCCCGGCGGTGGTCCGCAACCGCAGCCGCAAGCCCGCCCGCACCCCGGGCACGTCCGGGATGTCAAGGGCGGCTACGTCGCGGGAGAAGTATTCCGCTTCGGTAAGCTCGAGCGGCCAGAGGGTCACGTCGTGAGCCGTGCGGTACTCGCAGGCGGTTTGATCCCCTTTTCCCAAGATGCTTCGCAGGACCGTGTCGCGCGGGAGCGGGAAGCCCTCGGCCAGCGAGCCTTCGGTCAAATCGGGGCGGAACTGCACGACTGCCATCGACGGCGTCGGCGCCAGGTAGTGCGGGTAGACGACGTCCAGTAGGTGCTGCGTGAAGCTCGGAAACTGCGCGTCCAGCTTCAACTGCACGCGGGCCGCGAGAAAGCTGAAGCCCTCCAGCAGCCGTTCGACATAGGGATCGGCGCACTCGAACGCATCGAGCGCCAGCCGGCCGGCGATCTTGGGAAACTCGCCGGCGAACTCTCCGCCCATCTCGCGGAGATGCTGCAGCTCGCGTTCGTAGTAATTGAGCAGCCGGGGGTCCATGCGTGATTTAACCGGTTCAATCTCGCGGGTCAGCCCGCCTTCTCCGAAATGGAAACCGTTCCCGTCTCCAGATCGACCGACGTTTTCAGGAACAAGTGCAAGGGGAGCGGCTGCGCCCACAACTGGCCGACGATCTCGAAGGTGAGGGCGTTGGGGGTCATTTCGTCTTCATCGAGAATCGCCCGCACCTTGAGCGTCTTGGGCAGGATGCGCGGCTCGAAATCGACGATTGCCTGCCGAAGCTGCCGCTCGATCTCCGGCAAGTCGGGCCGATGAACGATGACTCCCGCCAGGTCCGGCAGCCCGTAGTTCAACACCGAGCGTGCGGCGTGCGGATATCCCTCGAGCGATTCGAGCTGGCTCAGGCTGCCGGTGTTGAGCAGCCACCGCAGGTCGCGCAGCACGCACTCCCGCAGCCGGGTCAAGGACAAGATGCGTTGCAGGCGGGACTCCTGTTTTTGGTCCGGCTCGTCGTCGGTCAGGCGGTCCAAGAGGGCCGGCTGCAGCTTCTCTTGCGGTAGTAGTTCGGCCATCGGCGGCTGATCCGAGAAGGTTACTCGGCCGCGGCCCCATTGCCGGCGGGCGCCTCCAGAACCGGCGCGGTTTCCAATACGATGCGGCGGATATCCATCAAGGGGAACTCGCCTCCGTCGGTGGCGAGCATCCGTTGCCCCAAACCGACGTAGACGCCGGCGGCCGGCTCGATCCACTCGGTTTTCCGCGCCAGCCGAATTTGATCGTCGTCGCTGGTGTCGGATCCCGGGTAACGGGTGGGAATCAGGCCCACCGTTTGGCCGCCGTTCGTCCATTCCAACTGCGCGGGCATCCACACCACGTCTCGCAGGTCGGCGGGGGGATCGAGCCGAATCTCGCGAACGCGATGGAACGGGATCCAGTAATATTTGCCGTCCACGACGGCCTCCAGCATCGGCCCCAGCCGCATGTCGGCGTCGGCGATCCAGGAGAAGGACTGCCGGCTCTCTTCGCCGGCCGCGGTTTCGATCGTTCCCGGGGTGGCGGGCGCCGCCTCGAAGGCCTCGTCGCGCAACTGCTGTGCTTGGAATGCATTTCCTGGCGCCGAAGCGTGCAGGGCCTGCACCAAGAGCGCCATCCAGCGCTCAGGCTGTCCGAACAACAGGGGCGAGCGCTCTCCGTCAAAGACCTTCTTTCGGAGCGGCTCCGTGGGAATGGCCGCCTTGTACGCCTGCGCCATGGCCAGCGTGCCGGCGTCCATCTCCGCCAGCACGTTCAACTGCGTCAGGCACCGCTCCCATTGCCCGGTGACGGCGTACAACTGAAACAGGAAGATCCGATGCTTGGCGTCTGCGGGCTCGGCGCGCACCTGCTGCTGGGCGCGATCCAGGGCCGCCTGGAGGTTGCCGTCGCCGATGAGTTCACCGATCAGCATGGTTCACCTCCAAGCAGGCGCGTTGTCCAGGGGAGAAGCGGCTGAATTGGCAAGAATTCAGCCTTTGTCGCCGGACTCTGTGAGGTCTTGCGACTTCAGCTACCGCCCACAGCCGGATCACTGTGCGTTAGCGGCGATGTCCCAAGTGAATTCCTTGGCGGGCATGCCGCTGCCATCGGCCTTCTGCTCCTTATAGGCGACGGTGACCTTGGCGAAGTTCAGCGAGACGTTTTCCGTCAATCGGTCCTCGCCGCCGGACCCGCCCGTGGAAACGGACGTGATAATGACCTTTTCCATGTCAATCACGATGTACTCCAGCGGGTTCTTTCCGGCCTTGCGAACGGTGAGCGTGGCCTTCTCGAAATGGTCGCCGTTGGCGCAGTAGAGCATGAGATTGTGGGAGGCGGAATAGAACCACTTGGTGACGGAGTTGTCCTGGAAG
>JAHWKS010000820.1 GCA_019347795.1 Planctomycetota bacterium
GGATTCGTGGAGGTGGTCCGCACCGTGTCGGCCGCCGCGGTGTTATCGACGTGCGCGATCGACACCGCCCGCACAATCCGCCGGGCCGTGTGCTTCAAGGCCGTGGGGACGATCAGCGTGTCGGGCATGATCGCGATCGGCTCGCCGGTGTTGGGATCGCTCATCCCATCCAGGAGCAGCTCCGCGGCCTCGATGTCGGTCCAGTCCTCCAGCGCGTTGGTCGCCTTGATGTTGACCCAGTCGCCGGAGGAAAGGTACGTATCGTTCTCGACTCCGTTCCGCTTGTACGGGTTCTCCACCCCCAGCACCACGTCCAAGACGCGTTTCTCCTTGTTCACGCCCAGCCACCGCGCCACCTCGGCGGCGCGGCGGAGCACCAGGCCGGTGCGGTCGAAGAAGATCGCCTCCTTGGTGACGGGCACGATGAACCCGCGCTTGGCGGTCTCCGGCGTCTCGACGTACTCCTCCGAGAGCCCCGCCAGCGGGTACGGTTGACCCTCGCCGATGGTCTCGGCCTGGTCGCCGATGCGGCCGATGCCGGGGATCTTCTCGCCCGAAAGCTGCGTGGGAACCGTCTCCACCAACTGCGGCCAGAGGAAGGCCGGGTCGCGGAACGACTCCAGCGCCTTCGAATAGACGATCTGCCCGGTGATGTTGGAGAAGGCCGAGGTATCGACCGCCCCGGCCGCCTCCACCAGGCTGGTCCCGCCCGACTGCCGCGGGTCGAGCAATTGCACCAGTTTTCGGCCGTCCTCGACCAAGGCTTCGAAGAGCCCCCGCAGCGAAAGCTCCTCGACCCGCAGATGCCCCTGCTGAACGCCTTCCAGCAGCTCGTCGCAAGTGCGGCGCGGGTCGAGGTCGTAGAACCGTTTGAGTTGACGATAGTTGAGTGCGCGCGACATCGTTGTGTCCTGTAGAGATTCGAAAACTAAAAGGGTTGAAAACTGTACGCCAGCGAATGGCGAGTGGCGAGTAGCGAGTAGGGTGATGAAAGGCGACGCGGGGACTGAGAAACGACTTGCTCGTCCCTACTCGCCATTCGCTATTCGCTATTCGCCTCTTGTCGCTATTCGCCTCTCCCTCAGCGAAGCTGATAACACGCTGCGTAATCGACGTTCAGCGTTTCCTCGTCGGCGAGGTCTCCGTCTTTGACGCCGAGGATCACTTGCATCTCGGTGGCGCTCGTGAACGTGATTGCGTGCTTGGCCGCCAACTCGTCGTCGATGTAGAACCGCACCTCGCCGGTGGTCGAGGTGAGCGGCTGGAACTCGATCGTGAGCCGCTGGGCCGTCGCCCCGCCGGCGGTGACTTCCGTCGTGGTGGTGACCTGCGATGAGCCGATCGACGACTCGCATCGCCAGACGGTCTCGCCGTCCACCTTGTAGAACACGGCGCCGGAGTAGCTCGACTTCGGACCGGCGCCGTCGTTCACCAAGGCGTCGGCCGCCACCGCGTCCATCAGCCCCGCGATGACGTTGGCCTGGTTCGTGGAAGACTCGGCGAAGTCCACCAGCGCCTCGAACAAGAGCGGCTTGTTGGCCGCGAACTTGAACGATTCCTTGTTGCTCTTGAGGTACGCATCCTCATTGCCGGCGGTGTCCACGGCCGACTTGATCGCCACCTTGCCGCCCGCGGCGTCCAGCACCGTGGCCGAGCCGTCCAGGGCGGTGACCAGCGTCCACAGGTCGCCGCTGACGTACTGATAGAAGTCGTCAAAGAACCCATGCACGCGACGGCCGAGATGATACGTATCGGGAAGCGAGAGAAGCTTGGTCATAAGTCAGGGGTCAGGGGTCAGGGGTCAGGGGTCAGGGGTCAGGGGTCAGGAGTCAGGAGTCAGGAGTCAGGGGTCAGGAAACACACCCAAGCCGCGAGCTTGCTCGCGTCCAATTGGTCCCTCGTAAACGAGCGATCGCATTTCACCGCAGCGCCTTGACGAAGCCCGCGGCGTCGGCGGGAAAGGCGACCGGCCGCGTCGCCCAGAACGGTTCGCAGCTGCGGGGACGCGGAGAAAACGAGGGACCGCGGGAGATCGCCGAAAGCGACTCGATAAGGTCCTGCCGCTTGGCGTCGTCAGGCAAACACGCCAGCGCTTCGACGATCACATCGTCCGCGCGCACCCCCGCCGCCTCCAGCATCCGCCGCCAGTGTGGGTCACTCGCTCCGCGAGTGACCAATGGCGACTCGCGGAGCGAGTCGCCCACGCTTTCACCCTCGAACAAGCTCCGCGTCGTGGCCGGGTCGGCCACCAGATCGACGCTGCGGACGCGGACGATCTCCTCGACCACCGTCACGCCGCCATTCTGCGAAACCCGCCCTTCCGCGTTGTGCGAAAGTCCCAGCGCCTCGGGCAATCGCTCGGCGGCCTCGGCTGTCAGCTCCGCCAGCGGATGCGACCGCAGATAGTGCAGATCGCCGTACAGGCCATCCTCGCGGGCGGCGACGCCTTTCAAGACGCCGAAGCGGGCCGCCACCGGACGCTCCGCCTCGGCCCGGGCCGGCGGCGGATGATCCACATTCACGCGGATCCCTTCATACAACGCCACCGCCCGCCGAACCGCCTCGGGCGAATACCGCCGGCCGTTGGCCGAGGCGTAACCGAGAACCTTCACATCCCGAATCACCCCCGCCTCACGGTCCACCCGCGCGGCAGGAGAGATGACGAACTCGTGGAGAGGAATAAGCATGCGAATTCAAAAGTAGAAGTGTCGAAACGCCAACAAGAAACGATTAGCGACGGGGCTTGCCCCGTGCGCCCCCGGATATTGCAAATTTCAAATTTCGAATGAGGCGGAGCGCGCGCAGGCGCGCAGAGGATGCGTGTCATCATGGATGGCTCAAAGGACGAGGAGGTGAGAGGAGCGCCGCGGCGGGCCTCCGGAGGCTGCCGGCCTCCGGCTATTGACGTGCGTGTTGCGAGACTGGTTCTATTGCGCGGATCCTTCGCGATTCGCGCTCTCGCGGTCGAAGTCCAAACCTTCTTTCGCCGCCCAGGTCTGCGGCGAGAGCACGCCCGCGTCGAAGAGGACTTTTCTTCGCTGCGTCTCTTGCAATCGATCGCGGACCGCCACTTCCGGCGGCTCGACCACCAGCTCCACAATCCGCCGCACCGTGGCGATATCGGTCCCGATCCGGCCGGCGCCGGCGGCGTGCTCGACGACCTTCCACAACATCCTGCGCCACCGCCTTGCGTAAAACTGCTGCTCGGCTTCGGCGTTCTTCACGAAGGGGGCGCCCGCCTCGAGGATGC
>JAHWKS010000821.1 GCA_019347795.1 Planctomycetota bacterium
TCGAAGAGGTGATGGTCGCGGAGCAACACGCCCAGCGGCAGGTGCCGGCCGACGAGGGTTCCTAAATACCGCTCCACCTGGTGCGAGTTCACCTCGTCGATGACGTTCGTGATCAGGATCACCAACGCCCGCTTGCGGCAGTGGGCGGCCAGGTGCAGGAATGCCTCATCGTACCGCGATTCCACGAGGTGCGGAAAACGGTCGAAGGAGGCGTGCAGCAGATGATTCATCTGCTTCATCCCGCCCCGCGGCGGCGTGAACGAGTGGATGCGGTCCGAAAAGCACGTCAGCCCGACCGAGTCTCCCTGCCGCAGGGCGACAAAGCTGAGCATCAGCATCGCGTTGAACGCATGATCCAGCAGCGAGAGTCCCGCCGCCTCGTTGGTCATCATCCGCCCGCAGTCGATGAGAAACATCAGCCGCTGGCTTTGGCTGGTCTGGAAGTCTTTGACCGTCAGCTTACTGCGGCGGGCGGTCGTGCGCCAGTCGATGTGGCGATAGTTGTCGTCGCGGGTGTAATCGCGGAGGCGCTCGAACTCGTTATCCTGGCCGACGCGGCGGGTGCGGCGCACGCCCATCAGGCTCAGCCGGTTGGTGCGGGCCAGCACGGCGAACTCGGAGAGCTGCTTCATGTCCGGATAGACGTGGATCACCGTCCGCGCCGGATACGTCAGATGCCGCCGCCACAAACCGAATCGGCTGCGGACCCGCAGATAGATGCTCTCGAGCGTGAAGGCCCCGCGGCGGACCGGCTTCGCCTCGTAGTGCAGCACTGCCCGGCTGCGGCCGTTGAGGTTGATGTGAAATTCTTCGGGCAGAGCCTCGAAGTCCTGCGGCGTATCGTCCCGAATCCAGAGGTTGTGCCCCCGCCGGCCGAGGTTGCTGACGGTCAACGTCACGCGGTGCTTCTGCCCCAGCGAGGCAATCCGGGTGGTCTGCCGTTCGGCGGAGAAGGACTTCTTGCCCGGCAGCGTCGCCAGATCGATCGCGCCGGCGGCCAGGAGCGCCAGGTCGAGCGCCGCCACCACCACGAACAGGCTCGGCCACCACGGCAGCAGGATCGACAGAACGCATGGACCAGCCAGGAGAATGACTAGCGGCAGGTGCGGGAAGATTCGCCCCTTATAACCGAGCACCAGCAGCGGAGCGGTGTAGAGCAACACCAGCAGCCACGTCAGCCGCACCGCCCACGTGGAGAAATCGGCCGCCCACTGAGAGAGCTCATTCAAGTCCGTCACCGTCGCTGGAGTGGCGCCGCGGGCGGCTATCGTCGATTGGGGCGCACGAGCCGGCGGCCGGTCACTCCTTGCCCAGCTCCCAGCACACGAACCGCTTGAGCTTCATCTTGTTCTTCTCGGCGAATTGGCCGACGGTCACCGTCTCTTCCTTGACGAACGGCTGCTCCTCGAGGACCTGCGTCACGTAGAACTCCTTCCGCAGCCGGCCTTCGACCATCTTGTCCACGATGTTCTCCGGCTTCCCTTCCGCTAGGGCCGCCGACCGCAAGATCTGACGCTCCTTCTCGACGGCGGCCTTGTCGAGCTCTTCGACCTTCACCACCACGGGTCGCAGAGCGGCGATGTGCATCGCCACGTCGCGGGCGGCGTCCTCGGGACCGCCTTCCACCTCCAACAGCACGCCGAGCACGCGGGCGCCGGGATGGACGTAACCGGCGCAGGCGCCGTCGAACTTCTGGAGCCGGCCGACGTTGAACACCTCGCGAATGCGGTTGAACAAATGGTCCTTTTGCTCCTGAAGGGTCGTCCCTTTGCTGGGCGACGGCTGGCTGAGCAGCTCGTCGGCGGTGGCGGCGCCGGGACCGGTGGCAAGTTGCCTGGCCAGGTCGGCGGCCAATTGCTTGAAGTCCTCGTTTGCGGCCACCGGAGCGCTTTCACACTTCAGCTCGACGATCGCCCCCGCCTCGCGGCTGGTGAAGAGTCCGAATGTGCCGAAGGCGGTCTCGCGGCCGGCGCGTTCGCTGATGAGCTTCAGCCCCCGCTCGCGGAGCCACTGCACGGCGGCCTCTTCATCTCCCTGAGACTCGGCGAGGGCCTTCTTGCAGTCCATCATCGGCAAGCCGGTTCGCTCGCGCAAAGCCTTCACGGCGGCGGCGGTGATTTCGGCCATGAAACAAATCTCCTGGTGAAAATGCGTACGTAGTTCGTATAGAAGGAGGGGCGTGGACAGCCGCAAGGTTCGGCCGCCTACACGCCGGAGGGCACTGCGGCGCCGATTTCGCGCTTTTGCCGCCCTGCGGGCGCCGCGGCTTCGGCGATCGCGTCGGCGATGTGGCGGACGATGACTTCGATCGAGCGGATGCCGTCGTCGTTGCCCGGGATCGGCAGGTCCACCGTGTCGGGATCGCAATCGGTGTCGATCAGAGACACCGTGGCGATGCCCAGCTTCTTGGCCTCGCGGATGGCGTTCTTCTCTTTGTTGGGATCGATGACGAACAGGCATTCGGGAAGGCGGTTCATCGCCCGCATGCCGTTCAGGTTGCGGAACATCTTGCGTCGCTCGCGATTGAGCGAGGCCTGCATCTTCTTCGAGTACGCCTGCAGATTCTCGCCGCCGAAGATCGCCTCCAGCTCTTCCAAGCGTCCGAGCCGGCTGCGGACCGTGCGGAAGTTGGTCAAGCATCCGCCCAGCCACCGTTCGCTGACGAACGACATGCCGCAACGGGTCGCCTCGCGGCTGACGGTCTCGCTCGCCTGCCGCTTGGTGCCGACGAACAGAATCAAACCGCCCCCTTCGGCGACTTTCCGCAGGTACTTCTTCGCCCGCAACAGCCCGCGGACCGTCTCGCGGACGTCGATAATATGGATCAGGTTTTTCCGGGCGTAGATGTAGGGGGCCATCTTGGGGTTCCACAGGCTCGCCCGGTGGCCGAAGTGAACCCCCGCATCAACCAACTCTTGCACCAACGAAGAGGAATCCGCCACGAGTTAAAATCTCCATGCGACAGCCGGCGACGGCAAGCTAGGGGAGCGAAACCGCGCCGCGCGGTCCCGCTCGACCTGAAAAGGCGCGGCTTGGATGCTTTTCGAGGAGCCCCACCGCGAAGATGGGTGAGCCGCATGCCGTCCGTAAATAAAGACTTAGCTCCAGCCGACTTGGGTAAAGGCCCGCCGAAGCGACGCCTCAATTTATCGCGCCGGGGAAAAAGGGTCAATTGGAGGCGTCGGCGACGGCGTGAAGGGCAGGATCGCGACGCCATCGCGGACGTCCTCGAACACGCCGGCGCTGGG
>JAHWKS010000822.1 GCA_019347795.1 Planctomycetota bacterium
TTATTGCAATACCAATTCCAGCCCAGCCTTCCAAATAGCGCAACTTCAAAACGCGCGTGCGAGGGAATTTGCGGACGAAACTCTGGCGTCTCGCTCGGTGACGCTTCGGGCTACGACAGGCGTTGACGTTGACAGGTTGAACCTGTCAACGTCAACGCTCCTGGCGGACGGGATGAGCACCTTGTTCGTAGAGGCGATTCTGTCGCTCTTCCAGAGGAGCGTGGCGGAAAAAAATTTTTCGTGGGGGCGTCGGGGGGCGTTAATGCTTTGCCTCGCCGTGAGTTGCGGCGATGATCGTTCGTGGAAAAAGCGTCGATTGTGTACGGAAATCGACGAATTCGTGACGAACTATTGACGTATTGAACACCCGTACAGTATAATAGACTTCGGCGGAAATGAATGATTACGTCTTCTACGGAGAATCCGCGCAGACTGCGCTCACACAGCGCCTCTCTTCCCCCACGTTCTCCGGTCCCCTCCCTCTTTTCCCCGACGTGTTATGGCTTCTCTTCCCGCGTTCCTAGGCGTTGACGTTGACACGTTGAACCTGTCAACGTCAACGCTTCGGACGGAGAGGATCCCCAGGGACGGGGTCGGGAACCCCCGACCCCGTCCGCTGCAAGCTGTTCCGCGCGAGCCAGAAACTTCCTATCACGCGGCCAACCGCGAGACAACAGAGCCACCGACGGCTAAGATTTGACTTACGGCAACATGCTGCACTTGCTTCAAGATGAGCATGCGCCTGGCGAGTAAGCAACGAAGAAGTACGCCCCAGTTATGAAACTTCTGCTCTATCCGGTGATTGAGGACGATCGCTTGGCGAAAATCGTGCAGGCGGCGGGGGAGATGGCGGTGGCCGGCGCCGTGGATGAGGCGGCGGCGGTGCGGGAGATCGCCGATGCGGACGCCTTCTTCGGCAAGCTGACGCCGGAGATGCTCGCGGCGGCGACGCGGCTCCGCTGGGTGCAGTCCCCCACCGCCAGCCTGGAGCACTACGTCTTTCCCGCCCTGGTGGAGCATCCGCTGGTGCTGACCAACATGCGGGGAATCTTTTCCGACGTAATCGCCGATCACGTGATGGGTTACGTGATCTGCCTGGCCCGCAACTTCCACCGATACATCCGCAATCAAGCGGAAAGGCGATGGGCGCCGGAAGGGGGTGAGGCGGCGCGGGTCAGCAACCTCACGGGACCGGGCGTCGTGACGGCGATGGACCGGGCGCATCGCCATCTGGCCGGCTCGACGATGGGCATCGTGGGGCTGGGGAGCATCGGCGCCGAAATCGCCCGCCGGGCCGCCGCTTTCAACATGCGCGTCGTCGCCGTCGATCCCGCGCGGGCCGAGCCGCCGCCCGAGGTGGAGAAGCTCTGGAAGCCGGGCCGCCTGGACGAGTTGCTCGCCCAGAGCGACTGGATCGTCGTCGCGGCGCCGCACACGCCCGAAACGGAGAAGATGTTTCGCCGGCCGCAGTTTCAGAAGATGCGGCTGGCGGCGTACTTCATCAACATCGGCCGCGGGGCGATTGTCGAGCTGGCTGATTTGACTGCCGCACTGGAAGCGGGCGAGATTGCCGGCGCCGCTCTGGACGTGTTCGAGCAGGAGCCGCTCCCGCCGGAGCACCCGCTCTGGCGGTTGCCGAACGTGATCCTCACGCCGCACGTGGCCGGCTACGCCACCTGCATCGCCGACCGCCACCTCGAAGTGCTCCTGGACAACATCCGCCGCTTCGCCGCCGGAGAGCCGCTGCGCAACGTGGTGAACAAGCGGATGTGGTTCTAAACGGCCGCGCAAGCCCAGCATCGCGACTAGCGAAGGTTCGCAAGCAATTTCTGGCCAGCGTAATATTGCTTAACAGCGCGGGTGTGGGAATCGGTTGTCTTGGTGAGCACGAGCGCGAAGGGGCGCGTGGTGCGGTCGACCCGAGACTTGGCGTCCAACTGGTGGCGGCGGATCTGGTCCTGGACGTGGAGCAAGTCGTCCTTTCTGGCCTTGATCGCGCCCGATTCCGATTTGGGGTCAGCCAGGAATTCGCCGAGTTGGCGGCAGTACGGGCAGATGCAACTGGGTCTGCCGGGACGCGCAAAGTCGCTGGGTGGTTGCGGCGGCTGGCTCGTCGCGGACTTCAGGAACTGGCGGATCTCGGCCAGCCATCGAGCGAGCTCCACGGGACGCTCTTCGAATCGCTTGTCCGCCCACTTCACCAGCTTCGAACAGGTCGGCACATCGAACTTGCGAACGTCGAACAGATCAGGCCTGGCTCGCTTGAGTTGAAGCAATGCTGCGAAAGAACCGTCGTCGCCGGCAGCAAGCGCGGCTTTCAGCAGGCGAGCCAGAACCTCGTCGTATTCCCTTTGGTGGTGATAATACCTGGCCGTCTGTTCATCCAAGTATTCGCGAAGACGGTCGGTCGCCGAGCGACATAACATCGCCAATTGCTGAGGAGTCATCCCTCCCTGCTTGCGACCGGCGGCGAGCTTGCATAACCATTCGGCATCGCGCACAGGAAGTCCATGGGCGGGGGTACGACCATACCGATTGGGCTCAGGCGTTGTCGAGAGATAGTCGGTCAACAATCGGGACATCGCGTCGGCGCCAAGATGTCGGCAGCCGTCCATAACCAGCTTGTCCAGGCTGAGTCGCCAGTCGCGGCGGGCGACGGTCTGCAGAAAATCGCCCGCCAAAGCCGAATCTTTCAAAGCCGGCAACTCTGCCGCAAAGTCCGCCAGCCAGGGAGAGTCTTCCTTCTCCAGAGATGCGTGTCGATAGAGCCGATCGGGCCACGCTCTGACGATCGCCCGGGCGAGCGACGCGCAATCTGTCTCTGCTTGCTTCGCCTTGTCGTCGGAAAGCTTGGGCAGCTCGTCGCGCATCTGCAGCCACGCTTCGATCGCCGGCCGCATCCCCATCTTCACCAAGACGTCGAAGTGATCTCGCGACGACCAGAGCACGACGGCGGATTTGTGGTACCAGCGATCAAGCGTGTTCCCGGCGTTTCCTGTGTATCCCTCGTAATCCTCGGACGTGGGTTGCCACTGCTCAAAGGGGATGGTCGAAACCAGCGCCCGGCTATCGAGCGGCAAGGGGGCCATCTCGACGCGCCGGCCCCGGGCGTCCTTCCAGCCGTCGATGATCACCTCGTCTTCGTAGGTTTCGCCCACGTCCAAATGAGCAATGTCCACTTTGCGAGGCGACCAGTATCGCTCGCGGGCGAAGCTGCCGTCGTCGGCGAACTGCAACAGGTGTCG
>JAHWKS010000823.1 GCA_019347795.1 Planctomycetota bacterium
CCGATCTCGTCCGCGTCGGCGATGTAGGCCGGCGGATAGGTGCTGTGGGCCGCGTGATAGGCCTGTAGCGCCAGGCCGATGCGCTGCAGATTGGTCTCGCACTCGCTCTGCGAGGCTGCGCTGCGGGCGACTTGGATGGCCGGCCGTAAGAGCGCCAATCCCAGCACCACCAGGAGAACAGCCGCCAGCACTCCCGAGGCGATGACCAGCAATAAAAGAAAGACGCCGCTTTTGGTCTGCGCGGGCGCGGCGGTGGCGGTTCCGCCGGTTCGTCCCGGCGCCGATTTCGCCGCCGGCGAGTAAGGGATGGTGATGGGGCGGCCGCAGGTGGCGCACGGTCCGGTGTGGCCGGCGTAGATATCGTCCACCTCGGTGAAGGCGCCGCAGTGAGGGCAGTGGAAGGGGATTGCCATGCGTGTGCTCCGAGGCGCGATGCTTGACTGTGGCGCCCGCGAAATCGCAAGCGTGATGGTTGGGTCAGTGGTTGGACATGGCGGTGCGGATTTCGCGGACAATCTGGATGTACTGGCGGGCGAGCGATTCAATGCGGTTCATGTCTGCGGCGGCGATCGCCTTCGGCTCGACCAGGGAGCTTCCGATGCCCAGCGCGCAGGCGCCGGCGCGGAGGAAGTCGGCGGCGGTGTCGAGGTTGACGCCGCCGGTGGGCATCATCCGCACTTGCGGCAGCGGGCCGCGAAGGGCCTTGATGTACGAGGGGCCGGTCACGTCGGAAGGGAAGATTTTGACGATGTCGGCCCCCGCCTCCCAGGCCGCGAGAACCTCAGTGGGCGTGAAGGCGCCGGGCATGACGGCTTTGTCGTACCGCCGGCACAGGCGAATTACGTCGTGGTTAATCGTGGGCGAAACGATGAACTCGGCGCCGGCTAGCATCGCCGCCCGGGCGGTTTCGCTGTCCAGCACCGTGCCGGCGCCCAGAAGAGTGCGATCGCCCAAGCGATCCGCCACGGTTTCCAATACCTGCAGAGCGCGCGGGACGGTGAACGTCACTTCCATCACGTCCACGCCCCCGGCCAGGAGCGCTTCGGCCACGTCGGCCAGCAGCTCGCCGCGAGGAGCGCGGATCACCGCCACCACGCCCGACTCCAGCACCCTGGCCAGCGCGCTTGGTTTACTCATGTTCCGCAAAATTTCTCACCCCGATCGATGAACCGCCCTCGGCGCCGCCGCGTATCATGGCAGGGCGGTGAGGGAGTGAATGGAAGTTCACGAAATGCGGAAGTCGGAATGCGGAATGGAAGACCAGCGACAACATTTGAACATGGGATCAGTGCTCGTTCATTCCGCATTCCGCATTTCATCCTTGCGGTTCAAGCTACGGCCGGTCCAGCCCCCTGTCAATCGTCTGGAAAACTGGACTTGAGGCGGGGGTTCGGCATAAGATGGTACGGCGGGTTTCACCGGATGCGGCGACAAGCGGACCTTCTGGACGGCGCGAATGTCTTTGCTGGATATTCTCAACCACCCGGCGACGCAATGCGCGTTGCTTGTGGCCGTTCTGGCGGTCTTGCTGGGAGTAAGCTTCTGGGGCCTGCGAAGGTATCGCGACTATATCGTCCACAACCAATCCGACGCCGGCGATCTGCTGACAACCTACGAGGAAATGCACTCGCAGGGTGTGATCGACGACGCGGAATACCGAACAATTAAGAGCCGCTTGAACGCTCGGCTGCGGAACAAGTGAGTCGGCTCGGCCTCGTCGGCTGAGTCCAAGGAGGCGGGTTGGTCCAGTGGGGGCGATTGCCCCTTTCGGTCCGTCCCCCGACTCTTGACCAAAGGCCGGAATGCTCGTGCGGCGATACGTAACTACCAAAGGATTGTCTCGTAGTTTGCACTTGGCTCGAACGCAGCGGTAAGGGACGCCCTCCCCGGTTCGCCAGGCGACGCCGCCTGGGACCGGTCGAGCAAACACCTGGGGATTCGTCTCGCCGGACCACACGCTCCAAGACGCCCGAGCGTCGGACCGGTTGCCTGATCAAAGGAGGAACCATGCCCGATAAAAAGGATCTGGGAGGAGGGAGCCGCCGCAGCGGTTCGACGAAGAAGAACGCATTTTGCTCGTTTTGCCGCAAGAGTTATCGGGACGTAGGTCCTTTGGTGGAAGGTCCCGGCGACGTTTACATCTGCGGAGAGTGCATCGACCTCTGCCAGTCGATCCTCGAGCAAGAGCAGCGGCGCCGCACCGGCGATCGACAGCTCTTCAACAAGATCCCCACGCCGCGAGAGCTGGTGGCGAACCTGGATCAGTACGTCATCGGCCAGGAGAGCGCCAAGAAAGTGCTGGCCGTGGCCGTGCATAACCACTACAAGCGGCTCTCCCTCGGGTGGGAAGGCTCCGAGGTGGAGATCGAGAAGTCGAACATCCTCGTGGTTGGGCCGACCGGATCGGGGAAAACGCTCCTGGCCCGCACCCTGGCCCGGGCGCTGGACGTGCCGTTCGCGATCGGCGACGCCACCACGCTGACCGAGGCCGGCTACGTCGGCGAAGACGTGGAGAACCTCCTGCTCAAGCTCCTGCACGCGGCCGACTTCGACATCGAGGCGGCCCAACGCGGGATCGTGTACATCGATGAAATCGACAAGATCGGCAAGACCTCGCAGAACGTCTCCATCACCCGCGACGTCTCCGGCGAAGGCGTTCAGCAGGCGCTGTTGAAGATGTTGGAAGGCACCGTCGCCAACGTACCGCCGCAGGGCGGGCGAAAACATCCTGAGCAGCAGTACATCCAGATCGACACCCGCAACATCCTGTTCATCTGCGGCGGGACGTTCGTGGGGATCGAAGACATCATCCGGCGCCGCACCGGCCGGCGGACGATCGGCTTCGGCGGCTCCGCGGGCGATCGCCACGATGAGCGCGAGCTGGCCGATCTGCTGCCCCAGATCACCACCGACGACATCCTCGAGTTCGGACTGATCCCTGAATTGATCGGCCGGCTCCCGGTGGTCAGCACGCTCGCGCCGCTGGACGAGAACGCCCTGGTGCAGGTGATGACCGAGCCGCGCAACGCCCTGATCAAGCAGTACAAGAGCCTGTTCGAGATGGAGCACTGCGAGCTGCACTTTACCGAGGAGTCGCTCCGCGCCGTCGCCCTACTGGCGATGAAGCGCGGCACCGGCGCCCGCGGCCTGCGGGCGATCTTGGAGAAGGTAATGCTTGACATCATGTACGAGCTTCCCGACCAGCCCGGCGGCAAGTACATGGTGACCAAAGACGTGGTGGA
>JAHWKS010000824.1 GCA_019347795.1 Planctomycetota bacterium
CTGCGGCGTGAAAAGCTCGACCTCCGACCTGTTGATCGCCAACTGCGACGAGTTCATCTACTACGACGACCTGATCCGCAAGGCGAAGAAGCGCACCACGCGCCCTGCCAAGAAGGACGACAGCGAGGAAGACAAGAAGCAGGAGGCGGCCGACCGGCTGGTCGAGGTGCTGCAGTCGGTGGAGCAGGACTACGATCCCGTGTGGGGCTCGCTCTTGAAGCAGGTCATCCGCCGCGTCTACCCCGGCTTCAGCGAAGGCTATTACGGCTTCCGCAGCTTTTCCGAGCTCCTGGAAGACAGCAAGGGCCGCGGCCTGATCGACCTGGAGTACGACGAGAGCCGCGGCAACTACATCGTGCGGCGAAGGAAGGATTAGGAGCAGTGAAAAAATCGTTGCCCGATCGGGCGCGAGTCGCTACGGTGAAAGATATCTGCCGGGGCGGCGTCTGATGATTCTTGCTCGGCCTCTTTGATGCGGCGTTTCCCGGGCGCTTCCACTTCGCGCATCATCAGCAAAGAGGCGTCTCATGTTCCGTCGCACATCGATGTGTGGATTACCGTCGGCGTACGCGCTGGGGGGATTGCTCCTCGTCTCGGCATTCAGCGCCTCCCCGGCGAACGGGCAGAGACTGAGCTTCGGGGAAATCCGGCCGTTTGTCGTGGGAATTGTACCCGTGGTCGGCCGCAACGGGGCGGTGGGGGGCGTATTGGTGGATGCCGAGGGCGTGGTGGCCCGGGCCGAGTCGGCGGAAACCGCTCGCTTGCGCGAAGCCCGAGAGCGCGCGCTGGCGCCGGCATCGGCCGAATTGCGGCAGAGCAGTCGCCTGCGGAAGGTCTCGCTCCGGCGATTGGAAGAGGCGATCGCGCGGCGCCTGGCCGAGAAGACGCCGCTCAGCGATGAGATGAATTACCTGGCGGGACTTCAGCAGGTGCGATTCGTGTTCCTCTTTCCCGACCAGCGGGACATCGTGCTTGCGGGGCCGGCGGAGGGTTGGCGAGTGACGGAAACCGGCGACCTGGTGGGAGTGACGACCGGCAGTCCGGTGCTGTTGCTCGAAGACTTGCTGGTCGCGCTCCGATCGGCGGAGTCGGTGGCCGGGTCGGGGATTCTTTGCTCGATCGACCCGAGGGACGAAGGCCTGGCGTCGCTGAGTCGCTTGCTTCGCGGCCGTGCGGCGCCGAGCGCTGCCCTGGTGCGGCGAATGGAGGAAACGCTCGGCCCGCAGGTGGTCACGGTGGAAGGGGTTCCGGCCGATAGCCGCGTCGCCCGCGTGCTGGTGTCGGCCGACGTGATCATGAAGCGGCTGGCGATGGGCTTTGAGCCGGCGCCCGTGACTGGTTTGCCGAGTTATCTGGCGCTGTTGAGCGCCGGCGGCGCCCCGCCTCGCACGATCACTCCGCGGTGGTGGCTGGCGCCGGAGTACGACCGGCTGCTCCGCGACGACGCCGGCGAAGCCTGGGAGCTGCGCGGCCGCAGAATCCGGGCGCACGCCGACGAGGGACCCGAGGCCCGCGACGGCTCGCCGGGGCAACAATGGGCTGATCGCTTCACGGAAAAATACGGCGAACTCGCGGCTGCGTTCCCCGTCTTCGCCGAACTGCAAAACTGCATGGACCTGACGATCGTGGCGGCGCTCATCGCCAAGGAAGACCTCGGCGCCGCCGCCGGGTGCGAATTGCCGCTGTTGATGGACGCCGAGCGTCTTCCCACCGGCAGTTACCCCACACCGCGATCTGTCCCCTCGCAAGCGAGCGTCGTAAAGGTCCCGCGAAACTGGATCGTAAGCATCTCGGGCGGCGTCGAAGCCGATCCCTGGCGGATCGCCGAACAAACCGATCTCGCCGCTTCGCTAACGGCCGTTCGCGAGCAGGCGGCGCCGAAGGACGAAGTGCGGTGGTGGTGGGACTGAGACTTTGCGCCAAAATTTTTTCGCGAGTATGTTTCGGAACGGCCACGCAGCGAGTAAATTGGTCTTTCGGAATGGAGAGGATCATCGAACGGCGCGGCTCCCACGTCTCAGGGAAACTCGGCGATGAGCCTCATCAAGTCACTGACTCACTTCTTCTCGCGCGGCGGCAAGGCGGAATCTCTCCAGCGCCGCGGAATGGCGAAGGCCGAGCACGAAGACTGGCCCGGCGCCATCGAAGATTACACGGCGGCCATTGAGTTCCCCAACGCGCCGAGCGAGATCAAAGCAATGGCCTTCTTCAATCGAGCGGTCGCCCATGCGCACCAGAATGCCCACGCCAAAGCCGAAGAAGACCTCATGACCGTGCTCGCCATGCCCGAGGCGCCGGAGAAGGTCAGGGCGGCCGCTAAGGAGAAATTGGCTCGGTGGGGAAAACGCCGAGGGAAATGATGCGGCGGCGCCCGCCGGCGACGGCGTTTGCCCCCTTTACGCGAGAGAGAAGGCCCATGTACGTGCTCGAAAAAGTCGTCCGCGGCAAGCCGCTCCGCGCAAGACTCTCGCCGTCGCTGGAATGGAGCGGCGATGAGCCGCTCGTATCAGTCTGTCGCGACGTACACCATCTGTTCACTCGCGACGACTCCCCCGTCCTTGGCGAGTCAGCCGGATCCATCGCTTCGACCGTCGCCGACGCCCTGAAATGCCGCATTGTCGAGAAGCCAACGACGCCGACCTACGGGCGCTGCCTCGTACCGTAGGGGGAAAAAGGTGAATTATTCCCGATCTCGTTGACCGCTCATAGATCGAGACGGTCGCGCGTCGGCCACTTCGAGCGACGTTACGTCAACAGTTGCCAGGCGATCACCGCGGCGCCGACGGGGATGCACCACCCGGCGAAGAACTGGAGGCGGCCGTGCTCCAGGATGCGGACCAGCCATTCGAGGGAAATGAGTCCTACGACGAAGGAAACGGCGACGCCGATCGCGAGATAAGTCGCCGGGGTTGCCGAGCTTTCTTCGCCGGCGCCTTGGAGCAATTCCACCAGTGCGGCGCCGCCGATGGCGGGGATCGCCAGGAGGAAGGAGAAGGTGGCGGCGGATTGCGGCGTCAGTCCCAGCGAGAGTGCGGCGCAGATCGTGGCGCCGCTGCGCGAGACGCCGGGGAGGATCGCTACCGCCTGGCTGGCGCCGATCAAGAGGGCCTTGCCGAGCGAAATCGATTGATACTGCTCCCGCCCGACGCCCCGCTCGCCGCTTATAAGCCGCGACGTTAAGAGCAGCATCGCGCCGGTGAAGATCAAGCAGCAGCCGGCCAGGAGCGCGTTTTCCATGAGA
>JAHWKS010000825.1 GCA_019347795.1 Planctomycetota bacterium
ACTGCTACAATGGTAGATGGCACGGCAGACGTTTGGCTGTACCGTTGAAACTGGGGCGGAGCCGAGCCGGGATGGCAACAACCGCAAGTGGTTGCTGCAGAAGTACCGATTGGAACTAAGGCGAGGCCGATTCGAGGTGATGCCATGAAACTGTTGGAAGATATCAACTCATTCCCCCTCGCGCCTCGTCAAGTGCTGGAACGGCAGTTTGGCATTACGAGTGCCGAGGCGTTCTTTGAACACTCCACGCGGAACGCAGAGGGAATGCAAACCGCTCTCGAAATGAGTCCGGCGCAGCTTGAAACACTGCTTCGGATCGTGGAAGGCTATCTCGCGCCGGAATTCGTGAAACGCTGTCGCCAGCCGGTCGTCAAGCATGGTCGGGGCGTTATTGTGGATTGAGCGCGCCACGAGTCAAGCGAACGCTTCCAGTCCGTACTTCACGACGTAATCGAAGTACACCGTTCCGTTGCCAGCTCCGAAGCGGCCGTGAGGATTGGCCCAACTTGAGCCCCAGGAGTTCCGCATGATGAACGCTCCACCGCCGGGAATGTCGGAGTTCAGCTCGTAGCCGACGACGCAAATCGCATGGCCCCCATCGGCAACCTCGCCGGGGAAGGGCATCGCGATCTCACCGGTGTCGGCCGTCGTCGGGTAATCCCAAGACGCGAAAGTCTTCACGCTCAAAACCACTGGCCGCCGCTCGTCGAGCACGTCGCGAATCGCGGCCGGGTCCTTCCCTGGGACAACCTTCGCCAGCTTCCAGGTCGCGTGCTTAGCTTCTTCTTCCGCGCCAGTGGGAGGCGGTGCCTGGCTTTCGTTGTGAGGCAAGGGGAGCGGATTGTACTTCCACGTCTTGTTCAAGCACGCCCCGCGCTTCTTCAACACGTCGCGGGCCGTGCTGACGTACGTGCCTTCCATCTGCGGGCTGCCGTCGCTGACCTTGCAGGCCCAGTAGACGAATTGTTCGGCGTGGCGCGCCACCTTCGCGCCGGCTTTCTTGGACAGGTGGAACTCGAGGAACGCGACGGATGCGAAGGCGACGCATGTGCCGCGCGTCTTCTGATCGCGAACAGCCGGGAACTTCTTCACCAAAGAAACGCCCGGACGACTCGCCGTGGCGCGGCGCGTCGCAGCCGGCAACATGGCCGGGGCCGTCGCCGCCGTTTGCTGCTGAGTCGCTGTGAGCAGCACGCCGCGCGCATGTTTGACCAGCGGCCGCGCCCGTCCCACATCGAGCAAATTGACGACCGCGCTTGCTCCCCCGCCGGCGCCGCGGGTGGCGAGCATGGCGGCGGGTGGCGCGGACACGAGCCGCAGCGGCGACTCGCCAAGGTATCGGTTGATCAGCTCGCGGTTGCCGTAGGTCCAATGATCTCGCAACTCATCCAGCGTGGTGATTCCCAGAATCGCCAGCCGACCCGCCGCCTCGACCGGCAGCGAGAGAGAATCAAGGATGCGATAAAGATGTCGTCGTTCTTCGGTGATCAGCATTGGATTTCCTCTTTGGACTGCGGTGGCCGGCCGCGGCCGCGTTTCGTCGCCTTCGGTCTATCGACCATTTGCTGCGCGGGCAGCACTCCATTCAATATTTCGCAGAAACTCACGGACCTGTTCCGCCTCGGCGTAGCCGAGTTGTTCGAGTTCCAGGACCGCTTGGCTGGCCAGCTCGATCGCCCGTCCGAACCGGCCTTCCAGCGCCTCAAGCTGTGCCAACATTGATTGAGTTCTCGCCGCTCCGGCCACATCGCCGATCGACTCCTTGATCCGAACGGAACGCTCCCAGAGCTGCCGCGCCGCGTCGCGGTTCCCTGCGTCGGCTTCGATCATCGCCAACTGGTATAGCGACGCGGACAACCCGTGCTGGTCGCCTAGCGCCTCGTCGATCACCAGCGAGCGGAGGAGCAGGCGACGAGCTTCACTCGGATTCCCCAGATCCGATTCGAGAATCGAGAATTGGTGCAACGACGCCGACAACCCGCGCTGGTCACCCAAAGACTCATTGATTGCCGTTGACCGCTGGAGCAGGCGGCGAGCTTCGCTCGGATTTCCCTGATCCGATTCGAGAATCGCCAACTGGTGCAACGACGCCGACAACCCGCGCTGGTCGCCCAAAGACTCTTTGATTGCCATTGACCGCTGGAGTAGGCGGCGAGCTTCGCTCGGATTTCCTTGAGCCGATTCGATAACCGCTAATGCATGCAACGACGTCGACAACCCGAGCTGGTTACACAACAACTCTTCAATCTCCAACGATCGTTGACATAGGCGGCGGGCTTCACTCGGGTTTCCCTGAGGAGCGTGGCGAAGGTATGCCGCCAGCTTTTGGGGCACGTAGCCTGGGGCCGCCCGATGGCCACCATCGAGCGTACGAACGACTGGCGGATGTGGTCCGCCTTGAGCGCGCCGGCGTCGCGCCAGATGGTGCGGGCGATACTCGCCTCGTGTTCGCGGGTGAGCGCCTCACCGTGTCGCGACTCCTCGTCGTGGATGCGGCGCTCCAGCGCGCAGGCTAGCGCATGCCGGTCGCGCCCGGCGAGCCGGGACTTGTCGCCCTCGAAGCGCGGCCGCAGGAAGACCGGCCCGGCCTGCCGCTCGGCGATGGTGAAACGGAGCACGGCGACGACCGCGGCGTGCAGGGGAATGCAACGCTCACGGCCCGTCTTGACCCGCCATCCCAGCTCCGCCTTGTTGCGGATCCATAGCCAACCATTCCCGAGATCGAGATCCTCGATCAGCAGGTTGGCGGCCTCCCCAATCCGGATACCGGTCTTCGCCAGCGTAAAGTGGAGCGGAAAGGACCAGTCGTCCACGGCCTCAAAGAATGCTTGCTCGGCGGCTTCGTCGAAAATGAAGATGGGTTTGGCGTCGGTGGTGTGTGCGCGTTTCAGGCCCAGCCCCGCGAAGGGGTTTTCGGCGTACGGCGGAAGGTGCCGTTTCCGAGCCGCGTAGCCGTACATCGAGCGGCACGTTTCGAGGACGTACCGCACGCCTTTGTCGCGAAGGGGACGACGGCGGGCGTTGGCGTGGCCGTTGGGCGCCACGCGGAGCGTCCGCAAGTAGCGAATAAACTCGTCGGCCTCGATCTTGTGCGCGGGAATCTCGCGACCCTGAAGGGTCGCGAATTCCTCCAGATGCCGCGTCGCGGCCCGGTAACGGCGGACCGTGGCCAGGGATGACCGCAAGATGTGCTCATGATGGTCGAGGAACTTCGTTCGAAGCCCGGAGACCGAAATCGGCG
>JAHWKS010000826.1 GCA_019347795.1 Planctomycetota bacterium
GACCGCGCGCGGGCCGCGGGATACCCCGGCGGCGTCGGAGAGAACATCGCCTGGGGCGGCTCGACCGGCGCCATCGATGAGTTGGCCCACGTCTACGAGCGGCATGAGAGCCTCTTCCACAGCCCCGGCCATCGCGACAACCTGATGCAGGAGCACTACGTTGATGCGGGAGCGGGCGTTCGCTTCGGCCAGTTCACCCACCAGGGCGCCACGTACAACGCCAGCATGGTCGCCCTGAGCTTCGGCTTTGCCGTCGGCGGCCAGATCACCGGGGTCGCGTTCACCGATCGGATCACCGACGACGACTTCTACGACGTCGGCGAGGGCGTTGGCGGTTTGACGATCACCGCCCGCGACGCCTCCGGCGCGGAGTACACGACGCAGACAGGTCCCTCCGGCGGGTACACGCTGGCGGCGCCTCCAGGCGTCTACACCGTAAGGGCGTCGGGCGGATCGTTGCCGTCGCCGATCATCGTTACCGGAGTGCAGCATGGGCTGGGCGACTTTGAGAACACGAAGATAGATTTCCAGACAAGCGAGGCGCCCCCCGCCGACACGACCCCGCCCGGCGCGACGGCGTCGGTTTCCGACGTCACATCCGCCGCCACAACTCCGCAGACGATCATCGTCACGTACGCCGACGATCGCGGCCTCGACCTGTCGAGCTTCGATTCCGCCGATCTGCGGATCACCGGTCCCGGCGATTTCAGCGGCGCCCCCGCCTTGCACGCCGTCACACCGCTGGATGCGGACAACCTCGAAGTGCGGGTCGAATACCGGCTCGCGCCGTCCGGGGGAACATGGGATGAAGGGGACGACGGGACGTACTCCGTCCGCCTGCAAGACGGCCAGGTCCGCGATGCCGCCGGCAACGCGGCTGCCGGGCGGCAGCTCGCTTCCTTCGTAGTGCAGATCGGCGAAGTCGAAACCGGCTGGCATAATGCAGCCCAACCGGCCGATGTAGACAACTCCGGCGACGTGTCGCTGGCCGATCTGCTATCGATCGTCACTTACCTGCGCCAAAGCCCACCCGGCCCGCTCCCGCCCGTGGATGGACCGCCGCCGGCCGGCTACGTAGACGTGACCGGCGACGGCGAGGCGACACTGGCGGACCTCCTGGCCGCCGTGACCGCCATTCGCGAAAGCAACGCCGAACCGGAAGCGGAGGCCGAGGCGACCTACGCCGCGAACGTCGATGGATACTTCGCCTCGATCGGCGACCCATGGACCGAAGGCCGCGATCGCCGAGCGAACCCGCAGCGCGACAAGGCGCTTTCAAAGCTCCACGACGCATTCGGGCTGGGCGCCCGCTAACGCGTCTTGAGGGACGTAGCCTTGTCGGCCGCGATGGCTTTACGCGGCCTCACTCGCGATGCGTTCCCCTCGCTAACGCGTCGCGTTTCCAGCGGTTCGCGTCGGGAGCCAACGGAAAACGGCCGGCGTAAAGCCGGCCGTTGTTGGTTGTCGCGTTCGTTCGCTGACGGCGAACGGCTTCAGACAATGGTGACGTTTTCGGCCCGGGGGCCTTTCGGTCCGCGGCCGATGGAGAACTCCACCTGCTGGCCCTCTTGGAGCTGATCGAAGACGCCGTCCCCCAGCACCGAGCAGTGGAAGAACACGTCGTCGCCGTCGGTTTCGATGAAACCGAACCCTTTGTCCGCTACCAACTTCTTAATCGTACCCTGCGGCATAACGCCACTCCCTCAAAGAAACAACAACAAACGAACCCGCCGGCCGGCCGAAGCCGGAAGCCATCGGATCCAACAACACGCAAGTCACTAGGCGCCGCAGTGCCGTGGGGGCCACCCAACCGAACTCTCGCGCCCGCCAAAGATGGCATAGAATACGAAACCGACGAATTCGCCGCAAGGCAAAAACTTTGCGTTTGCCTCACTTGGGTGCATTCGGACAATTGCGCGAGGGTTTGGGCGCGAGAAAATGTCAATAGGGGATTTCGGGTCATTCGGCTATGTTGGGGGACATGTTTTCTGACCCCGTGCTTCTCTTAAGTTCAAGGATGAACCCATGTTTGACGACTCGTGGTCTCAGGAAGATCAATTGGTGGTGGAGCGGCTCGCGAAAAAATTCGGCGTGGATTTGAAGGCGGACGAGTTGGCGGGAGCAGAGGCCACGTTTACCAGCATCGAAACGGCGGCGAGGAAGATCGGCCAGGCGGTCACGCGGCGCGTCACGGAGGATCTCGCGATCCAGCAAACGCAATTGCTCGAGGGTCCGCAGCCTTGCCCCACCTGCGGCAAGTCCTGCGAAGCGGGGTTTAAGGAGCGGGAGCTGACCACGGGAGATGGCCCCATCGAGCTGCGAGAGGCTGTTTGCCATTGCTCGGCTTGTCGCCGAGATTTTTTCCCCTCAACGCGTTCGCTTGAAGCTTCACCAACACGGCTATAGTCCCGTGGCGCTGGACAAAATGGTGACGGTCAACGCGCACGTCAAGTCGGGCAACGTCGCGGTCAAGGTGCTGAAGAAAGTCACGCCGATCTCGGTTTGCGAATCGCAACTGATGGAATTGACCGAGACGGTCGGCGCTGAACTCGCCGCGGATCGGGTTCAGCAGACGGCGGACTACCTGGCGGGAACGTTGGAGCCGCAGGTCCAGCAGACGCCGCAAGTGGCGGCCGTGGGGACCGATGGAGGGCGCATCTTCACCCGCACCGAGGCGGGTCGCGGCGTACATCAGCCCGCTTGGAAAGAGACCAAGATCGCATCCCTGCTCACCATGCAGAGCAAGGTCTTCGAAGTCGATCCGCATCCCGAGTTGCCAGGTTGCTTTGCCGATCCAGCTAACGTCGCCAAGCTGGTGCGGGAAATAAAATCCATCCGCAATGCCAAGCCTGCATCTCCGGATGATAGCGCCGGCCATGCAGGCGACGGCTCCTCCCCAACGGACAGCAACCTAGGGGAATCGTTGGTTTTACCGCCGGAATCTGCGATCGACGCGGCGTCCAACGGATCGGAGGATGATCGCCGCCAGGCTGCTTGTCCTGCGAAGGCGAAGCGGAAGAACTGGCGCCCGCGGCGGGTCGTGCGAACCTGCGTCGCCAGCGTTTGTAGCAGCGATGAGTTCGGGCCGAAAGTGGCGGCCGAGGCGCAGCGGCGAAACTTCTTCGCGGCTCCGCGGCGAGCTTACTTGGGAGATGGCTCCCAGTGGATCTGGACGCTGCAACAGCGTTACTTTCCGACATTTGAGCCGATCACAGACTTCGTTCACCCC
>JAHWKS010000045.1 GCA_019347795.1 Planctomycetota bacterium
GGGGTGATCGAGGATAAGCTCGTGGGGGACAAGACGCCCGACTCGTTCGACCGGGTGTTCGCCACCAAGGTCGAGAGCGCGTTGATCCTCACGCGGCTGTTGGACTTTGAGAAGCTCAAGTGCTGCGTGTTGTTCGCCTCGGTGGCAAGCCGGTACGGCAATCGCGGCCAGAGCGACTACGCCGCCGCCAACGAGGTGCTGGCGAAGCTCGCCTGGCGCCTGGACCGGCAGACGCCCTGCCGCGTGGTCGCGATCGATTGGGGGCCCTGGTCCGGCGTCGGCATGGTGTCCGACCTGGAGAAGCACATGGTCGCCCGCGGGCTGACGCTGATCGACCCGCCGACCGGCGTGCAGTTCTTCGTCGATGAGCTGCTCCGCGGCCGCAAGGGCGAAAGCGAGGTAATCATCGGCGGCGGCGCCGAACGCCTCGTGGACACGCCGCAGAACGAAGCGGCGCTGGTGTAAGCATCTCGCTTGCGGTTTCGCGGTGAGTTTTCGCGGTCGCAAGCGTTCGATTTCGCCCCCACGTTCGTACCATCGAGTGAATTGAATCCTGTAACCTGACCCCGTCATGACCTTCCCCGCCGACAACTCGACCCACGACGATCCCCCATGGGACGCGGAGTTGTTCGTCCTGCGCGGCGAGGATCGCGCGGAGCTGCGGGGGAAGCTCGCGGAATTCGAGCAGCTTCTTAACGCGGCGCCTGAGGCGGGACTTTGCGATCTCGCCTCTAACCTCAACTCCGGCCTGGCGCCCGGCGGCGTGCGATTGGCGATCGTCGCCAAGTCGCGGGAGGATTTGGAGGCGAAGCTCGCCCGCGCAGCCGGCAAGCTGGCGGACCCCGCGTGCGAGAAGATTCGCGACGTCACCGGTATTTATTTCTTCGCCGAGCCGCTCCATCCGCAGGGCAAGATCGCTTTCCTCTTTCCCGGCGAAGGGGCCCAGTACCTGCACATGCTGGGCGATCTGCTGCCGCACTTTCCGGTGCTGGACGCGGTGCTGGCGGACTGCGATGAGATCGCCGCCCGGCCGGAGATGACGATGCTGTCGCCGCGACGCTTCATCGCCTTTCCCAAAGACGCGGCGCCGGAGGAGCGCGAGGCGGCCGAGCGGGAGTTGCGGCGGCTAGGAAACGCAATGTTCAGCGTGCTGGTGGCCGACCTGGCGCTGTTCCATCTGCTGGAGCAGTTCGGCGTGACGCCCGACATGATCGGCGGCCACAGCGCCGGCGAACTGGCGGCGTTGATGGCGTCCGGCGCCACGAGCGACGAGCACGATACCACGGAGCGCGTCGTCCACACAATGCAGGCGCTGGAGGAGATGGAGGATGAAACCGGCATCGAGCCGGCCGTGCTCCTGGCGGTCGGGGCCTCGCGGGAGAAGATGACGGCGTTGCTGGAGGCCGCCGGCGTCGAAAACGCCTTCGTGGCGATGGACAATTGTCCGCATCAGACGGTCCTCGTGGGGGAAGCGGCGCCGATGGCGGAAGTCGAGGCTCGGCTGCAAAAGGAGGGTTACGTCTTTGAGCGATTGACGCTCACGCGTCCTTACCACACGAAGTTGTTCGAGCCGTATTCCGCGCCGCTGGCGGAAATGCTCGAAGGCATTCCCTTCCAGGCGCCGGCCGGAAAGCTCTACTCCTGCACCACCGCCGCCGAGTTTCCCAGCGACCCGGCAGCGATGCGGAGCCTCACCTTGGCGCACTGGTTTTCGCCGGTGGAGTTCACGCAGATGATCCGCAATATGTACGACGACGGCGCCAGGCTGTTTGTCGAAGTCGGACCGCGCGGCAATCTTACCTCGTTCGTAGAAGACATCCTCCGCGGCCGGCCGTCGCTGGCCATTCCCGCCGATACCCCGCGCCGCAGCGGCATCACGCAGCTCCATCATCTGCTCGCGCAACTCGCCGCCCACGACGTCCCCCTGGACCTCGCCCCGCTCTACGACCACCGCCTCACAAAAGACGATAGCCGGGGGCCGGCAGCCTCCGGAGGTCAGCATTACGAATCGCTCACCACCACCTCGCACACCGACGTCGTCACCGGCCATCTCTCGCTGATGGACCAGTTCCTCGGCGATCAGGAAGCGGTAATGCAGCAGTATCTGGCGGCGCGGCAGGCGGGGAGGTTGCCGGCGCGGGGGCGGCGAGGCGGAGGACGAGTGGCGACAGCGGTGATGGCGAGTGATGCATCCGTTCATCCTCCGGAGGCTGTTAGCCTCCGGCTAGGGGAAGATGATGAAACCGCGCTCGGCCCGCGCCCCCTGCCGCTGCTTGGCGAGATCGTCCACCACGAGCCCGGGCAGCACGTTGTCATGCGGCGGCGGCTTGATCTGGCGGAGGATCTGTTCGCGGCCGATCACACCGTCGGCGGTCGGCTGGTCAGCAAGGTTCACCCGGATCACTACGGGCTGCCGATCGGGCCGATGACGTTCACGCTGGAGCTGATGGCGGAAACGGCGGCTCTGCTGGCGCCGGAGATGGCGGCCGTCGAGGTGAAAGATGTGCGGCTGTTTCGCTGGCTGGCGTATCACGAAGACGCCCCGGGCGAGATCGAAGTGACGGCGAACGTAGTAGGCACACTCCAGGCGCCGTCCGATAAACCCGCGGACTTGCGGTCAGAGAACGGCACACGGAGTGTGCCTGCTACTTTGGAGGTGGACGTCCGGCTCTCGATTGTCGACAACGGCAACCTGCCCCCGGGCGAGACGGCCGGTCCGGCCGCGGTCGGCCGCGTCGTGCTGGCGCCGGCGTATCCGGCTGCTCCCGCCGCCGAGCCGTTGGACTTGACCGGACGACGACCCGTGTCGGTCACGCTTGAGCGTCTCTATCACGACCTGTTCCACGGACCGCTGTTTATGGGCGTCACCGACTTGATTGCCATCGGCGAGGAGGGAATCGAGGCCGAGGCAATCGCGCTGCCGCGGCAGGGGCTGCTGCGTTCGACTGACGATCCGCAGTTCCTGCTCGATCCGGTGCTCATGGACGTGGCGATGCATCCGCTGTGCGCCTGGCATCTGGAGCAGCCCGATCTCGCGGGGCGGACGCTGCTGCCGTTCGAGCTGCAGTCGATGAAGGTCTACGGTCCGCAGCCGGCGGAAGGGATGCGGCTCCGCGTGCGGGGTAAGATCGTCGAGAAGTCGCCGCGGCACTTCGTCCACGGCGTGGAAGTGTTGGACGAGCACGGCCGCTTGTGGTGTGAGCTGGTCGCCAAGTACTGGCGATTCTATATGCCCTACGGCGATGTGAACTTCCACGGCCGGAAAGACGAATACTTCATCAGCAATCGTTGGGACGAGGCGGTCGCCGATACGCCGCGGGGGGTGTGCGTGCGGTTGGAGCCGCCGGTCGATCTGCACCAGCCGGCCATGCAGATGGTCACCGCAAAAATCACACTCTCCGACGACGAGATGCGGGAGTATTGCCGGATGAACGTCCCGCCGAAGAAGCGGTTCGACTGGGTCTTCGGCCGGCTGGCGGCCAAAGACGCCGTGCGGCTGGCGTGGTGGGAGCAACATGGCGAACGCTTCTTCCCCGCCGACATGGAGATCAAGCACGATGAGCGCGGCCGGCCCTGGGCGATGCATCTTGGCTACGGCGAGGATGCGGCGATGCCGAATGTTTCCGTCTCGCACGCGGACGGCGTGATGGCGGCGCTGGCTTCGTTCGAGCCGCACCTGGGAATCGACCTGGAGAAGATCGAGCCGCGGGAAGCGAGCTTCGGGGCCCTCGCCTTTGACGACGAGGAGCGGCGGTTGCTGGACGAGCAGCTGGACCGCATGGAAGCGGTCACCCGGTTCTGGTGCGCAAAGGAGGCGGTCGCGAAGGCGCTCGGCCGCGGATTGTCAGAGGGACCCCGCAGCGTGACGGTGCGAGCTTTCGATCCCGCATCCGGCGGCGTCGAGGTGGAGCTGGGCGCGGCCCTTGCAGCCGAGTTCCCCGACTTCGCCGGAAAGCGCCTTACTGCCTTCACGCGGCGGTACAAGAACTTCATCGTCGCGACGACGTTCTGCGACCGTGCGTAACAACCATCGACCAATTGCGCCTCAACGATCATGTCTACAAAAACACAGCCTGAAATCATTGATGACCTGGCCGGCATCCTCCGCGAGTTTGAGGACCGCGAGTACTCGGGGCACATCGGCCCGGAGACGCAGTTCTTCGGCGACCTCGGCTTCGCCTCGATCGACGCGGTGATCCTCGGCGAAAAGCTCGAAGTCTACTACGGCCAAAAGATCCCGTTCAACAAGTTCCTCGCGCAATTGATGCAAAGCGGCGCCGAAGACCTCGAAGTCGGCCAACTCGCCGCGTTCCTGGAGGCGGAACTCGGTCGCCACCACAAGCCGTGACGGTGAAGCGAACGCCGGTCATGGAGTGATGGAGTAATGGGGGAGAATCCTCGATGCAGGTCACCTGGATTCCTCGCAACACTCCAACACTCCAACACTCCAACACTCCACCCCGCGGCCCATGCCCCGTCTCTCCCTCGACTCCCTCACCCTCCACTACCAACAAACCGGCGACGGTCCGGACGTGGTGCTGGTGCATGCCTTTACCGGCAACCTGGCGGTGTGGGCGTTTTCGGGGATTATGGAGGCGCTGGAGAGCGAGTTTCGCGTCACCGCGTACGATCTGCGGGGTCACGGCGCCAGCAGCGTTCCGCCGGCGGGATATAATTCGGCGCAGATGGCGGATGACTTTCGCCGGATGCACGACGCGCTCGGGCTGCGCCCGGCGTACGTGGTCGGCCACAGCTACGGCGGCGTGGTCGCGATGCACGCGGCGGTGCTGCACCCGGAGAAGGTGGCGGGCGTGATCCTCTCCGACACTTACTTTCCCGGCCTGCGGGACCTGGAGCCGGACATGGGCCAGACGGACATCTGGCGGGAAATGCAGGAGCAGTTCCTGGCTGTCGGCGAGGAGATCGGGAATTCGGTAGACTTCTCGCGGCTGTTCCAGATCGTGCGGCGGCTGACGCCCGAGCAGATGCAGGGAATCAAGCGGCAGATGGGGGCCGCCGGCGCCCGCTGGCTGGCCCAGGCCGGCCAGCTTGCCGATACCACGGCGGGCGAGGAGATGTTCGAGGTCGCGGGCCTCACCCGCGAACGGCTGTGCGAGATTCGCCAGCCGGTGCTGGCCCTGTACGATGAGCACTCCCCCTTCAAGGCCACCTGCCGATTCCTGATCGAAAACTTGCCCAACTGCCGGGCCGACATCGTCCCCGGCGCCAAGCACTTCGCCCCGGTCGAATGCGCCGAGACGTTCAACGACATGGTTCGGAGCCAGTTGCGGCAGTGGCGAGAGGAGTGATGGAGTCATGGAAAGGCATCCAGTCTTCGCGTTTCCAAGCGTTACGGGCAACGTAGAATGAAGAAAAAGTCACATCCTGAGACAATCCACGCTCCTGCATGACAGCCAAGTCCTCCGACACGCCACCACTCCACTCCAACCCTCCATAACTCCACTACTCCATTACTCCCCCCGTTTCCCCGTTCCCCCGTTTCCGGGCTTCCTTTCCCCCTCGCTTCCTTCATGTGGTTCTCCACCTTTCTTCTGAAAAATCTGCTGCGGCGTAAGACGCGGACGCTGCTTACTTCGTGCGGGGTGGCGGTCGCGGTCGGCACGACCGTGGCGCTTTTGGGGCTGTCCGACAGCTTCGAGCGCAGCACTTTGAGCGATCTGGCCCAGCGCGGGATCGACATCATCGTGGTCGAGAAGGGGGTGCTGGATCAGCTTTCCAGCGACCTGCGGGAAAGCGCCGCGGAGAAGATTCGCGAGCTGCCCGGGGTGGTGGAGGCGGAGCCGAGCCTGGTCGAGCTGGTCGGCTACACCGACCCCAACACCGGCAACACGATCAATGTCTTGCTCCAGGGCTGGCGTCCCGGCTCCTTCCAGTTCGAGGAGTTTGAAATTGTGGAAGGCCGCTCGCTCCAGCCGGGCGAGACGAAGGCCATCCTGCTGGGGAGCACGCTGGCCGAGAACGTCAAGAAGCACGCCGGCGACAAATTCGTGCTTAACGAGGAAGAGTTGGAAGTGGTGGGCGTGTTCCGCAGCTTCTCCACGTTCGAGTCCGGCGGCGCCGTGATGCCGCTGGCGGCTCTGCAAGAGATGAGCTTTCGCGAAGGAAGCGTCACCGGCGTCCCCGTCATTCTGGAGCACGGGCCGGATGCGCCGAGCGTGGAGGAGGTCGTCGCGGCGATCAATCAGCTCAAGGACGAGGAGGGCCGCAGCTACAACTTGCACGCCAGGCCGTCGCAGGAATACGCCCAGGAGTCGCTGCACCTGAAGATGGCGCATGCGATGGCGTGGATGACCTCGTTCATCGCCGTGTTTGTGGGATCGATCGGCATGCTCAACACGATGATCATGTCCGTGGTGGAGCGGATTCGCGAGATCAGCATTCTGCGGGCGATCGGCTGGCGGAAGTCGCGGGTGGTGTCGATGATCCTCGGCGAGTCGCTCATCCTCAGCATGCTGGGCGGCGTCTTGGGGGCCATCGGGGCCGTGATCCTGGTCCGCCTTTTGACGCAGATGCCGACGGTGGCCGGCTTCATGACCGGCGAGATTGCTCCCGTGGTGATCGCCAAAGGATTTATACTGGCGTTCGTGGTGGGCGTGCTGGGCGGCGTCTTCCCCGCCTACCGCGCCGCCCAACTGATGCCCTCCGAAGGCCTGCGCAGCGAATAGATCCGTAATAGGCACACTCGTGTGCCGTCCGCGAACAATGTTCGCGACAGAAGCGAAGAAGAACGGCGCCCGGAGTGTGCCTGCTACCTTAACCCGTCAAAACGATGATCCCCAACGCATCCGACATCCTCGTCCGCACCGAGCACCTGACCAAGATCTATCCGGACGGTCACGTGAACGCCTTGCGGGATGTGAGCCTCGAGATCCGCCGCGGCGAGTACGTGGCCATTATGGGCCCCAGCGGCAGCGGCAAATCGACGCTGCTCTCGATGCTCGGCGCGCTGGACCGCCCCACCTCAGGCGAAGTCTACTTCGAGGGGGAGCCGCTCTCGCGGATGAGCAACCTCGACCGCTTCCGCAGCGAAAAGATCGGCTTCGTCTTTCAATCGTTCTACCTCCTCCCCACCCTCTCGGCGCTGGAGAACGTGCAGATTCCGATGTTCGAGGGGAAACTGCCGCCGAAGGAGCGCGTCGAAAGGGCGAAGGAGCTTTTGGCGGCGGTGAACATGAGCCACCGCGCCGATCACCTTCCCACGAAGCTGAGCGTGGGCGAACGGCAGCGGGTGGCGATCGCCCGCTCGCTGGCGAACGATCCCGTGCTCCTCTTCGGCGACGAGCCGACGGGGAACCTCGACACCAAGACCGCCGACACGATCCTCGCCCTCTTCGAGCGCCTGCACCAAAAGAGCGGCGTGACGCTGGTGATCGTCACCCACAGCGACGAAGTGGCCGCCCACGCCGGCCGCACCATCCACATCCGCGACGGCCAGGTCGCCGAAGATATCTACGCGGAGCAAGTCTCCAAAAGCGCATGACGGCGCCCCGCAGGAAAGAGGGGAACACTAATCGACGCTAATCTCCGCTTATCTATTAGCGAGAATTGGCGCCGATTAGTGTTCCGTCTCCTTTGTGCGGATACGCCATTGCTTCCTCGCATTCGTTACACTGGAAAGGTGACCCGGTGGTGAAAGGTGGAGCGTCGTGCGTGGATTGGCGATCATCTTCGGTTTGGCTTTCAGCTTCATCAGCGCCGTCCGTGGGGCTGCGGCGGACGAGGAGCGGCGTGCGGCGGCGTCCGCGGTGTTCGCCTGCGAGATTCTCGGAATCTGTGATTCGCCGGAGTCGCGGTATGGCTGGTGGGACGCCCGCGGCGAGCCGCTGGAGGAGGCGCCCGAGGCGAAGGCCGCTAAGCCGGGGCTGGGGAAGTCGATCCCGGTTCAGCCGGACCAGATGAAGCGGCTCATTCTACTGCGGGCGAGGGCTCTGCGCGGCGCCCTTGTTCAGGTAAAGATCGAAGGAGACAAGCTGAGCGTGCGGCTTCCGGAGGCGGCGGAAGGGCCGACGGTGGTCTATTCGCTGGGGCACGTTTTGGTGCTGCCGGAGACGCAGGAGTCGATCTCCTTCCGCGTCGGTGTGGCGTCGGGCGAGTGGAAGACGGCGGCGGTTCGGCCGCGGCGCCCCGATGAGGGGAATGTCCTGCAGTTCGATCTGGCGGAGTTCACCGACGACGGCGTGCAGGCCTTCGATCCCCAGACGCAGCATACCGACGTCCGCGTGCTGGCGGAGGATGATGAAGGCGCGCTGCACCCGTCCCAGGGCGGTCTGCGTCTCACGGCTGAGGGAACGGTGATGAAGCTCGGCGCCCGCTTCGACGTTCCCGCGGCGCGTATTCGCAACTTCCATTTGCAAACGCGGCCGCTCCACTGGATCGAATTCCGCGACGTCACTCTGCAGCCGAGCACGCTGCCGGAGGCGGAGCGGATTCGCCTCGCCGGCGGCGAATGGACCGCCGAAGGCGACGGCCCTCATGCGAAGCTGCGGTGGTACAACGTTGCGGACGGCGCGCTGGAGCGGCTCGCGAAAATCGAGGGGCTGCGCGAACTCGATCTCGCCGGCCCGCATCTGACCAATCGCGGCGTCGAACGCCTTGCGGATCTCGCAGAACTGGAGCAACTGCGAATCGTCGGCTCGAAGATCAACGGCGACGCCCTGGAGGACATCGCGCGGCTGGAGAATCTCTGCTCGCTTGAGCTGAGCGGCTCCTGGCTGAAAGAGGCGACGGCGGAGCAACTGGCGCCGCTGGCGGGGCTGAAAAAGCTGCAACGATTGAAGCTGTGGGACGTGCCGCTCACGGACGACGGGATGGCGATCATCGCTCAACTTCCGCAGTTGCGAGGGTTCTATGGCGATGGGGCGAAAGTGACGGAATCGGGACTCGCACACTTTGCGAGGCATCCTCACTTGGAGACGCTCGACCTGAACGAAACCGATGCCGCGGACGCCGCACTCGCCCATCTCGCAACATGCACGAAGCTCCAGCGGCTCGACGTGAGCAGCCCCAAGTTCACCGATGCAGGGCTGCGTCACGTGGCGCTGATCGACGGATTGGAGCGGCTCGACCTTCGCGGCGGACAAATCACCGACGCCGGCCTGCAACACCTGGCCGACATGAAGAATCTCGACTTGCTCGACCTGCGCGGCACGCAGGTCACGCGGGACGGCTGGCGGCGGCTGAGGGAAACGGCGCCCGAGGTGCGATGTTACCTGCCCGAGCCGGAACGCAGCCCTACGGTCACCCTCCGCGGCCGCGTGGTGAACGCCGCGGATGAACCCATCGCCGATGCGGATGTCTATTGCTTCACCAGCGATAATCCCTATGCCGGCGGCGGCGTTGCTTGGGGACCAGGACCGCCGCGAACGCCCATCGCCGAGGGCCGCAGCGATTCGGAAGGTCGGTTGGACCTTGTTCTGCCGCGCGCACGTGTTGAGCAACATCAGACGCTGTGGGCGGTCGCTTCCGACGGCCGCAGCGGCTCGACGATCTTGTGGGGCAATCTCGCAAGCAACGACGAGCACACAATTCGCATCGGCGACGATCGCATCGCCTTTCGCGTGCTGTACGCCGACGGCCGGCCTGCGGCAGGCGTGCGGGTGATGCCGCTCCAGTTGGCGCAAGAGGGAAGAAACCTCCGCTACGATGTTCCTCCCTCCCTCTTGCAGCGCGTTGCGCAGGTCACGGATGCCGGCGGCCGCGCCAGCGTTATCAGCTATCCTGCGGAGCGATTGCGAAACGTGGGTTTCGCCTCGCCGGAGGTCGGCATGCAATCCACCAGCTACGCGATTGCCAAACACGCCGACAAGAAGGGGGAGATCGTGGTGCTGCTGGCGCCCGCCAGCCGGATCAAAGGTCGCATCATCGCGCCGCAGGAGACCGACTTCTCCGCAGTCGAATTCACCATCTACAACCACACGCGGCTGGATCGTGAGCATCCCAAGGCGGACATTACCGAACTGTACGGCTCGGCCGTCGTCCGCCCCGACGCCGAGGGTCGATTCACCGTGCCCGCGATGCCGCCGGGTTGGCTTCGCTTCCTCGACCGCACGCCTGCAGGCGCGCCGGTGCAGCTACGCTTTCCCGACAAGGCGAAAGTTGAGCCGGGCGAGCCGTTCCAACTCGACATTGCTGCGGTCGATACCGTGCTTCTCCGCGGCTCGGTGCTTCTCTCCGACTCCGACGACGGCGCGGCCGACTTCGAGCTGCGCGTCTCGCACGGCCGGACGGGCCAGAGTTGGACCAACGCCGCCGCCGTTCACACCGATCGTTGCGGCCGATTCGAGGTCCGCGTGATCCCGGGTGAAGTGCGGATTTACTGCGTGAGCATCCATCGCGGCTATCGCGACGTGGAGCTATGGAAGTGGCGAGGAGGCCGGGTCGGCGGCTACCACCACGTCCCCGCCGGCGTCGAAGCTTACGAGGCGCCGGCGATCGTGCTCGTGCCGGAAGTGAAAGGCGCCGGTCGGCTCGTGAACGCCGCGGGCGAGCCGCTGAAAGGCTGGAGCATCTACGGCTATCCGAGCGAGAAGCCGCGCGACGAGGTCACCAACTGCTTCGCCGGCCGCACCGACTCCAAAGGCGAGTTCACCTTCGCCTACCCCGGCACGCACCCGCCGCAATCGTACGCGGCTTACAAGGATGGCGATTATCACGCCGTTGCGGTGCAGTCCGCCGACCCGCTCGTGCTGGAGCTGGGACCGGAATTGGGAAACGAGCTGGACTGAGCCGGGGATGGCGGGATGTTGCTCGACGCTGGTATCATGCCCGGACCAACACCAACGATTCTCGAAGCACAACGAGAGAAACAGCATGTCCCAAGGACGCCCTGAGTCGGCTCAGGAGCCTCCGTCGCTTACGCCGCGCGAGGGTTGGCATTGCCTGCACATTTTCTACCGCTTTGATCGCGGCGTGCTGGCGGCGATGCCGCCCGAGCAGGTGCGGCAAGGTCGCGAGGAGGTGACCGGCATGCTCGATCCCGCCGGCTCCGAGGCGCCGCAGCGGATGCAGACGAGCGTCGTCAGCGGCCACAAAGCGGACTTCGGCCTCATGCTGATGGACCCGGACCCGCTCAAGATCGACGCCGTGCACCAGCGGCTCTCGGCGAGCCGGTTGGGACCAGCGCTCACCCCCGCGTACTCCTTCGTCTCGATGACCGAGGTTTCCGAGTACGTTCCTTCGGTCGAGCAGTACGCTCAGCAGTTGATCGACGAAGGGGAGCAAGAAGGGAGCCCTGCCTTTCAAGCGAAGGTCAAGGCGTACCAGGGGCGCGAGCCGGCGATGCGCAAAATGCGGCTTACGCCCGACCTGCCCGACTGGCCCGCCACCTGCTTCTACCCGATGAACAAGAAGCGGAAGGTGGGCGAAAACTGGTTCACGCTTCCCTTCTCCGCCCGGCGGAAGATGATGAGCGAGCATGCCCGCAGCGGCATGTCGTTCGCCGGCCGAGTGACGCAGCTCATCACCGTCGGCGTGGGGCTGGAGGACTGGGAGTGGGGCGTCACGCTCTGGGCGAAGAATCCGGAGTACCTGAAAGACATCGTCTACCGCATGCGTTTCGACGAAGCCAGCGCCCGCTACGCCGAGTTCGGCCCGTTCTACACCAGCTACATCGTCCCGCCCGCCGAGATGCTCCGGCACTGCCGGGTGGAAAGGTAGGTGGTGTATGACGTGTGGCTGGCGGCGGAGCGCAGCGACGTCCCGGCGCGCTATCGCCATCCGCTAGGGAAGTAGCTGCGCTCCGCCGCTACCCATCACGTGAGGTTAGCTTCCTATGCTTGCCGGCGATATTCATGCTCCCGAAAAAATCCGCCTGATCGACGTTCCGGAGATGACGCTCGACCGGCCGGGGGAGATCCTGTTCCAGGTGGAGCTGGCCTGCCTGTGCGGGTCCGACTTGCTGTTTTTCGAGGGGACGTATCCCGAGTTCGCCATTGAAGTCGGCCACTCGCTGCACGAGATGATCGGGACGGTGGTCCAGACCACCGGCGAGCGATTCCAGCCGGGCGAACGCGTGCTCTGCGTGCCGGTGAACCAGCGCGGGCTGTTCGAGCGTTTCGCGGTGACCGAGCAACGGGCGATCCCGCTCGACCCCCGCATCCCCGAGGAGCAGGCGCTCTTGGCTCAGCCGCTGGGGACGGTGATCTATGCGCTGCGGAAGCTGCCGAACCTGATCGATCAAAACGTGGCGGTCGTGGGACAAGGCCCCATCGGACAGCTCTTCACCGCCGCGGTGCGGAATTTAGGCGCCCGGGAGATCATCGCGATCGACCTCTTGGAGTCGCGACTTTCGACCAGCCCCACGATGGGCGCCACGGCGGTCGTGAACGCGTCGCAGGAAGATCCGGTCGAAGCGACGCGGCGGATTCTCGGCGGCGCGTCGGCCGACGTGGTGATCGAGGCGGTCGGCCATCGCGAGCAGGCGCTCAACCTCTGCACCGACCTCTGCCGCAAATTCGGCTCGATCCTCTTCTTTGGCGTGCCCCGCAAGCAGGTGGACGAGTTGCGCTGGTACGACCTCTTCCGCAAGAACCTGACCGTCTACACCAGCGTGGAGCCGGACTTCACCCGCGACTTCCCGCTGGCGATGCGCTGGATCGCTGAAGGCCGCCTCGACGTGGCGCCGCTCATCACCCACCGCTTCCCGCTGGAGCAAATTCAGGAAGCCTTCGACACGTTCCGCCATCGCCGCGACGGAGCGATGAAGGTGTTCGTCGATTTCCCGGCGCGGACATAATGCGCCGGCGGCCGCCGGCGCTCGCCCGGGAGCAAGCGGCGCCGCCGATGACCGGCCTTAGGACTGTTCGAGAAACTAATGTCCTTAACCTCCCATATGGGGAGGTCGGACGCGGTAGCGGCCGGGTGGGGCGGGGGCAGGCTCAAACGACAGTTTGTTATCGAGCGACCCTTGGCGAGCGACCTTTCAAGGCATCGCTGTGCATGACCGCCCGCTCGGCGGGAAGCAGG
>JAHWKS010000827.1 GCA_019347795.1 Planctomycetota bacterium
GCGCGATGATCGTCGGACCCTCGGCCGCTGGTGCTGTTGCGTCTCCCTTCAGGTAGTGGATGCTCATAGCTTGTCCATCGAAGGGCTCGGTCTCTGAGCAGCGGGGCTCGCGACTCCTGCGGCTTGCTCGACTGTCGGCGGGAATCGAGATTCCCGGCTTACGGCTCAACGAGCGGCTCGCGCAAAAGCCGCACTGGAAACGGGGCCAAAAGCAATGCACTATGACGTTCGGGGAAATATCCCAGATGCAGATCCAGGCCGGGCTCATCCGCAGCCTCTGCAATCTCGTAAGCTCGTTTTTCGACGAAGGCGCCCCCGTTGTCCTGTCGATCCCATCCCACGCTGTAGAGAACGAATTCATCTTCGGCCGGACGGTAGATCGGCAACTGCCCGGTATAGGGATCTCGCGGCGTCGAAACCAGATATGCTGGGGCGAGGTGCTGTAGTGCTTCCGGCAGCCGGCCGTACTCCTGCTGGTACAGCCGCAGGGCTAAGTCGGTCTGCAAGAGCTGGTTAATAGCTGCCGCCCGCCTTGCCTCCGCTTCGAGATCCAGCACTTCGATGATTGATGGTTGCGACGAGCCCTCGATAGCGCGCTCCAACTTGCCGCGCCACCCGTACGCAAAATGATGGAACTGCGTTTCGCGGGCGTGGATTGCCGAAACTTCTTCTGGTTCGTTTTGCGAGCGGACGAGGTCCGTGAGGACGCGTCGCGACTGTTCGGCGGAGAACTCGGCCCGAAGGCCCGCGAGTTGTTCGTACCCGATTTCCTCAATAGTGACGCCCATTGATACGTCCACCCCCGTTCCGCCGCGGCGAAGCATGGTCCCCAGCCGGACAACGGCTACCGCGAACGTGATGGCAGTCTCCATCCGGTCATTTACCCGAGCCGACTCCGACTCCACGAGAAGACATCCCGCCAGCCTTCGGAAGAGCCTCGCCCGAGGGTAGCGGTTCTCGTCGTAGCGCGGGTTGGCGTCGCGCACCGGGTCGTAGTCAACCGCATTGGAACGATCGAGCAATTGCACCACTTCGTCGTAAAGCGGTCCGAGCAATTTCGGCGTTGGATTATCCGGCTCGAGATAAGCAAGATCCGCTACCGCCCTCGTGAGCTCATTGAGCAAACTTACCTGCTGCGCAATCTTGAGTATGCGTTGGTAGTTGTTGGCGGGGACCTCAAACCGAGCGACGCTTGGTCCGGGCGTCGCCCAGCGCCAGTAAACCTGTGCGGGCACGGCGGCAACGGCAAGCAACCCTGACGCCATTGCGATCCGATATACGAACCGCCGGCGGATTGCTCCTGCGGCTGCCGCCTTCTGTGCCAAGGCGACAAAAGCCATCACAATCCCGGCAGTCAAACCGCCGCCCAGGACCAGCATGGCCATCGCGCTCGGCAACTTCGACACGTCCCACCACACGCCTATTACCCTATCGAATCCAAACCAGTCGCCAGCGGCCCAAAGCGCAATGGCAAGCAAGGGTACTGCGCAAACGAGCGCAACCCAGGCGATTCGAGGCCGGCCTCCGGTGACGCAGGCGCATGAAAGCGCTGCCAGTGCCGCAATCGCCCCCGAAGTGACGGACCAGCCAATCCAGCTTTCCGGGCGGACATTCCTCGCTGCCGGAATGAGAATCGCCAGCCACAGCCCCGCCACAAGCATAACGGCGAACGCGTCGCGGAGGCCGAAGCGATAGGCACGGCCCCCGTTTACGCTTTTAGGGGCAATCGCCTTCTGCTCATGGGTGTGCGACCGCTGTTCTACCTTGAGCAGTACGATGATCAATAGCGAAGTCGTCGTAAACAGCCACACCAACTCATAGGCTTGGATGAAAGCGTGCAGCGCCACCGCCGCCCATACGCCCGCCGCTCGCAAAGCCCAGTGTTGTCTGCTTACTGCCGCCCAAACGGCGACTAGGCTTTGAAGCGCCACCCACGCCGTCAACGGCCACAGCCGGCGGTAAAAGTCCCCCTCTTGCAGCATGAGGATCGCGTATTCCATCGGTGTCGCTCACGAGTGAAGTCACGTGGCTGCTTTGCAAACTGCCGACATAAGAACGATGGACCCAACGAACCCCAGAATTCCAAGGAAGAAGGTCGCGATGACCGGTACCGCCGCGAAGAACAGTCGAGCAGACCAATGGAAGTCGGTGTCTCGGAGAGCGAAGAAAAAGAACAAGCCCGCGATTAGCGAAATCGACAAAAGGAGGATAGCGAACATGGTCAAACGCGCTCGTTTCTTGACACTGCGCATGGCCTGGAGTTGAACGCGCCGGCGGCACTACGTCAAGCGAGCGAGGGAACACTGCTGGTCTGAGCGCCGGGCAGGTGAATGAGGACCAGAACCGCTACCAAGGGTCATACCGACGAGCCAGCCCTTAACGTGCTCCTGAGCTTGCTTACGATCACTCACTGAGCGCCTGCCGCATTGCCGCGGCCGAATCTCGCGCAAAACGCTTCTGCAGCCGCCGCGCCCACGGATACGCCAGGCGAGCCAGCACGTGCCGCGGGCGGGAGAAAGCAAGGATGTCGTACCACACGGCGTCGTCGGCACGATTCCACTCCACCAGGAACCGTTCCTCGCCGCTCTCCACATGGTCGGCCAGGGTGCCGTAAGCGAAGCCGAACCTGCTGACGGACGTGTTCTCCTCGTTCACGACGGAGACGATGCGGCAGGCGTTAAGCCACCATAAGCCAGCAGCGTGCGCCACGACCGCCACAATTTCGCCGCATTGGATTGGCGTCTCCCCAGGCCACGGCTCTACCCACCCCAGCCGAAATTGCTCCCATCGCTCCAGAGCCCCTCTGGCCGCATTAAACGTCCCTTCGCCGTTTCCGATCTGTACTCGCGTTCGATCGACGACGTAGCCGCTTGGCGGCGTGTCCCTCGTAGCACCCACCGCGGAGTAGCTGAATTCCGCATGTTGCTGGCTTTCAAGGAACTGCTGGACGGCGTCCGAGGACGGTTTGCGGAAGCACAACATGTGTAGTACAGGGCCACGGATTCCACCGTTGTGCGACGACAAGACGCTGATGAACGACGACAGCGAGACTATCGCGGCCAGACGGGCCTGCCGGGAGTGCGGACTCGCACGCTCCAGAGCGTTCCGCCCGCGGTGATGAACAGCGCCTTCAAGTCGTCGCCGCCGAACGCGCAGTTGGTGCATTCATCGCGAGGGATGGGAATGAACTCCAGGAGCGAGCCTTTCGGCGAAAAGACATACAC
>JAHWKS010000828.1 GCA_019347795.1 Planctomycetota bacterium
GCGTCCAGCGCGAGGCCCGAGGACCGGCGTGGCTGCAAAGGCTTGCGGGCGGCAAGTTCGCGCAGCGCGTCGTCGGGCTTGAGTTAACGGGGAGAAAAATCGGCGACGGCGATCTGAGTCAGTTGTGCCGTTGTCCTTACCTCACCAGTCTGGTCGTCGACGGCGCAACGGAAATCACCGATCAAGGTATGGATCATGTCGGCGCAAGCGAGGAGCTAGCGGAGCTATCGATCACCGGCGCAGTGACCGACGAGGGAATGGAAAGGCTAGGCGCCGCAGCAAATCTCCAAGTGCTGCGCCTCGTCAGCAGCAAAATCACCGACCGCGGGCTTCTTCACTTGCAGCACTTGAAGGAATTGCGCCGCCTCGAGCTGATCGCGCCCGTGACCGATGCGGGCATGGCCCATTTGCAACCGCTTAGCAAGTTGGAATCGCTGCGCTGCGCCCGCAGTCCTGTCCTCGCGCGAGTTCTCGCTCAAATTCGCGACATCAGCACCTTAGAATGCAGGGGTACTCCCTTGGAGCACGTCATGGCATTTCTCAGCGAGACGCAGGGCGTTGCAATTCGAATTGATGAGCCCGCCCTGAATTCAGTCGGCGCGTCGAAGGACCTTCCGATTACTACCACACTTATCTACCAAGTCGTTTTCACCGAGCTTCTGGATCGCATTCTCAAGCCGCGGGAGTTGGAGTGGACGTTCGATAACCGCGGTCTGGTCATCACGTCCGAGGCGGCCGCTTCAGAAGGCCGCGCGGGCCTAACCGCGTTGCAGGAGCAGTTGCCGAACCTCAAGAGGGTCGAGGTGGATTGGTAACCCTCGCGCCTCACTGCCGCACCAGGCCGGGGATGATGTCGAGGTCGAGCGACTCGACCTTGCCCGCCTTGAGCTTTTCGACGGCGATGGCGCCCATCACGGCGTTGTCGGTGCAGAGGTGCGGCGGGGCGATATGCAGCTTCGCGCCGGCCGCGGCGGCGTCGGTTTCGAGCCGCTTGCGGAGCCGGCGGTTCGCCGCCACTCCTCCGCCGACGCAGAGGGTCGAGACGCCCGTCCTCTCCAGGGCAAGCATGGCCTTCGCTGCGATGCAGTCGATCGCCGCTTGTTGAAAGCTGGCGGCGACGTTGGCTTTCGTCGTCTCGTCCAGGTCGAGCGTGGAAAAGTCCTGCTTGCCGGGTCCGGCAATCGCGTAACGAACCGCGGTCTTCAGTCCGCTGAAGCTGAAGTCGAGCCGCGAGGGATCATTGAGGAAGGAGCGGGGGAAGTCGTATGCCGCCGGGTCGCCGTTCTCGGCGATTTTCGAGAGCGCGGGACCGCCGGGGAACGGCAGGCCGAGCATGTTGGCCACTTTGTCGAACGCCTCGCCCGCCGCGTCGTCGATCGTGCCGCCGAGGTAGTGGAAGTCGGTCGGCCCGGCGCAGCGGTAGAGGCTCGAGTGGCCGCCGCTGACGATCAGTCCCACGCAGGGGAACACATCCTCGCCGCTCGCGATGCGGCAGGCGTAGATATGGGCGTGCAGATGGTTCACCGCCACCAGCGGCAGGTCTTTCGCCACGCAAAGCGCCTTCGCCGCGCACAGCCCCACCAGCAGCGAGCCGGCCAGCCCCGGCGTGTTCGCCACCGCCACGGCATCCAGGTCGTCCAGCGTCACGTCGGCGCGGCGGAGCGCCTCGTCGATGACCGGCAGGATTCGCTCGACATGCGCCCGGGCGGCGATCTCCGGCACCACGCCGCGAAACCGCCGGTGCAGCTCATCCTGCGACGCCACGACCGACGACAGCACTTCCAGCTCGCCGGTCACCACCGCCGCCGCCGTCTCATCGCAGGTGGATTCAAGGGTGAGAAGGAGCATAGCTTCCGCCGTCAAGCGATGCGCAGCACGCGACAGGTGTCTTCATAGCTGGCTTCCAATTCCAAGGGGACCGCCATGTCTTCCGCGATCCAAAGGGGCAGAGTAGGAAGCGGCTGACCGACAACCAGCGGGTAGGCCCATGCCTCCAGCTTTGGAGCTCGGCCGATTTTTCTGGCCCGGCAGGTGGCGGCATAGATGGTCGGCGGCTCGCCCGTCATGGCGGGGTCCGATCGTTCGATCAGCTCCAGCAACTCGGCATAGAGATTGAAGCGGCGCGTTGTCACCAGATCGACCAGCGAAACACACACCCCCTGCTGCAGCAACGCCGCGCACCTGGTCACAAAGGCGCGGCGGTTCTCAGGACAGTCCTTGTTTCGTGGACTCACCAGCTCTACCGCCGCCACCAGGCGCCGGCCCCGGCTGCGGTCGTAAATTAGGACTTCGTACTCGTACTGCTCGGCTGAATCCGAATCCATGAGCAACGTCGGCTCCGAGAGCGCCCACGTTGCCGTGCTCCCTGGGTCCCCCAAATGGACACGCGGCTCAGAAGCGAAATCTTCCGGCAAATTGGAGTGAAGGTTCAGGACCATCAACGCTGGCCATCCGCCATAGAATCCCTCCCACGAGCACTGCCTCCAAACAGGCGGACGAAAGTGATCTCGTAAGGGCACGGGCGGGCCCTCGTATTTTGGTGGTGGAAGTTTGCCATTCTGACTGCAAGAAAGGTCCCGCCCGGCAGGCGGGACCTACTTGGCGGCCGTCTTCGTCTCCACGTGGCCTAGCTTCTCGTCCATGTACGCGAGGGCGCGCTGGAGTTGGCCGTCGATGTACTTCGGGAGGCCCGGCTCGTCGGCGTAGTCGGCGTCGCGGCGGGCGATGTCGTGCTCTTTGCGGTACTCGCGCAGCCGGCGAAGCTCCGGTGAAGAGAGCACCGCCTCGAAACCCTCATCCGGCTTCACGCCCCACTCCTCGTCCTCTTCCATCCCCGGGAAACGGTGAATGTTCTTGCCGCTGGGACGCTGATAGCCGGCGGTGGTCAGCTTGAGGGCGCTGCGGCCGTCCTCCAGCTCGACGATATTCTGCACGCTCCCCTTGCCCCAGGTGCGCTGGCCGACGATCACGGCCCGATGGTGGTCCTGCAGACAGGCGGCGACGATCTCGCTGGCGCTGGCGCTGTAGTTGTTCACCAGCACCGCCATCGGGAAGCCGTCGAAGGTGTTTTCCTCATGCGCCTCTCGCGAACGATCAGGCGCGGCTCGACCGGCGGTGCTGACGATCGTCCCCGTGGCGATAAACAGGTCGGCGACTTCCACTGCCGCGGAGAGAAGTCCCCCGGGGTTGTCCCGCAGGTCGAGCACCAGCCCTTTCATCC
>JAHWKS010000829.1 GCA_019347795.1 Planctomycetota bacterium
GGAGGTCCGCGTCGCTGCGATGGCGGCTCACCTGGTCGGCTACGATCCCGCGCAATCGAACGGTTTGTTTACCTTTGGCGGAACCGGCACGCTGCTCTATGGCGTGAAGCTGGGGTTGGAGAAGGCCCTGCCGGACTCGATCCGCAAAGGGATTCGCGACGAGGCGGTAATCCTTGCCTCCGCCCAAAGCCACTACGCCTGCGCCAGCGTGGCGGGATGGCTCGGCATCGGGCAGGACAATGTCATTAAGGTCAAGACGCAGGCGGACAATTCCGTGGACGTGGCGGCGCTGGAGCAGGCGGCCGACGAGGCCCTCGTCGCCGGACGGCGGATCGCGACGATCGTCGCCACCATGGGCACCACCGACGCCTTCGGCCTGGACGATCTGAAGGCCATCCACGACTTGCGGGAGCGGCTCGTCGAGCGGCATTGCCTGGACTACCGGCCGCACCTCCATGCGGACGCGGTGATCGGCTGGGCCTGGAGCGTCTTTGACGGCTACGACTTCGACGCCAACCCGCTCGAGTTCCGCGGCCGCACGCTGCGGGCGCTGGCGGCCGCCTGGCGCCGCATCCGGCATCTGAAGCTGGCGGACTCGCTGGGGATCGACTTCCACAAGACCGGCTACGCTCCGTACATCTCTTCGCTGCTGTTGGTGCGCGATCGCTCGGAATTCCAGCGGCTGCTCCGCTCGCGCAGCATGATGCCCTACCTCTTTCATTCCGGCCGATATCATCCCGGCTTCTACTCGCTCGAGACCTCGCGCAGCGCCGCCGGCCCGATGGCCGCGCTGGCGAACTTGCTGCTGTTGGGGAAGGGCGGCTTTCGCGTGCTGCTGGGGCACGCGGTGGAAATGGCGGTCCTGCTCCGCGAGGAGATCAGCGCCCGTCCTGAGCTGACGGTGCTCAACGATGAGAACGTGGGGCCGGTCACGCTGTTCCGGGCTTATCCGCGCGAGGTGGACACGTTCACGGTGAAGGATCGCGAGATGCACGATGCGGCTTACGCCCCGGCGCTGGCCCTGCACAACGAATTCAATCGCCGCGTGTTCGCCATCGTGCAGCAGGAGGCCGTCCAGGGACGCGGCGTCGCCCTCGGCTTCACCAACAACTATCGCCTGACCGACTACGGGGAACCGGTGGGCGCGATCAAGTCCTACGTCCTCTCGCCGCACGCCGACGAGTCCCGCATGGAAACCGTCGTCCAGCAGGTGCTGCGGGCGCGGGCTCAGGTCGAAGAGTCGCTGCGGAACGCGCTGGAGAAGCCGAAGTAATCTTTCGCCTGGCCGGCTCCTGGCGTCAGCCGCCATGCTTGCCCTATCGCGCAAGCGGCGAGGGCCAGCGGAAACAGTTGCATGCCGCACATTTTCGCGATCGCCTGCGAGATGTGCGGCCCCAGGAAGAGCAGGCCGATCGCGAAAGCGGCGGTACAGCCGATGTCGCCCCGTGCCCGATCCGCTTTTGAGTAAAAGCTTTCCGCGAGCCAGACGCCTCCTGCGGCTAACAGCAGTAGATCATAAATGGGCGTGTATGGGTTGCCTAAGGCGTTGATCGTGATGAGCAGCGATAGAGCGGCCAGGCGCTGAGGGGCATCGACGGCGTGGCGCCGCATCCATCGTCCTACGGCGACGGCCGCGACGGCGCCTGCGCTCAACGCGAGCATCCGTCCCGCGCCGGGGACCGCCAGCGCGAACCAACTGGCGAGCGAGTGAACCTTCCAAAACGGCGTCTCCAGGTCCCAGGGGCCCGCCGTTAGCCGCAGGGAAAGCTCCAGCCAATCGCCGCAGACCCGGCTTCCCGCACAGGCGAGCGAGAGGATCGCCAGCGCAGCGCCGCTCAACGCGGCGCCGGCCAGGAGCTTTGGCTGCCATGCGATCAGCCCTGCCGCGAATAGCAGCAACACGTTCGGCTTGTAGGCCGCCAACCCCAATACGCAACCGGCCAGCAGCCATCGCCGCTTGTCGAGACAGGCGACGGTCCCCGCCGCGATAAGCAAGGCGAGCATCGCCGCCTGTCCGCCGAGCACGTTTTCCAACGCCACCGGCCAGGCGGCGGCAAGCGACAAGATCGGCCGGCGCCACGGCCCCTGCAAGATCCTAAGGTCGCGGCTCAAACGCTGCGCCGCCGCAAAGCCGCACGCGACCGACAACGCCGCGAAGACGGCGTACGACGCCGCATACGGCAGCGCGGCCAGCGGCGCCATGGCCGCGGCCACAAACGGTGGATACCGGTACGGCAGGCAGAAGTCGGGCGAGATGCCGGGAAACAGCTCGAGCAGGCGTCGCTGGTGCTCGGCCTGATTGTAAAGCTGGTCGGCGCCCCCTTCCCAGAAGAGGCGACCGGCGGTGTAGAACATGGCGAAGTCGGCGCCCAGCGGCGTCCCCTGGGCGCTCAGAAGATCGTTGAAAGGATAAAACGACCACCACCAGCCCAGCAGCATCGCCGCCAGTGTCGCCGCCGCCGCCGATTCCATGCGGACGGCAACGGCGTTCGAATTGCCTGTCAGCGACGCATCGTTCATGGGCGGGCCGGATGAAGACGCCGGTGCGGGAGCGAGCTGCGCAACACTCCACAAGAAAACCTAGCCCACGCCGACGGGGCAAAAGCCGATTGCCACAGGAGCAAACGTCACAGAACCACTTCTCGCTATAATCCAGACCCCGAAAAGTCGCACCGCGACGCTCGGACGTTTGCGTGGGAGACGCTCAGCGAGTGTCAATGTCAGCGATTACCATCCGAGCCCGCATGCTGAGAGTTGTTCGCGGAACCTTGATACGACAGTTGCCCTAGACCAGCCGCCGATACGCATCTCTCGCAAATCCCTCTTCACACCGTGACCGACTGGAGCCAAAAGTCCGCTGCCGATGTTCTGAAGGAATTGGAGTCCGACGTGCAGCGCGGCTTGTCGGCGGACGAGGTCGCCGAGCGGCAGGAGAAATACGGGCCGAATGAGCTGATCGAACGCGGGACCAAGAGCCCGTGGAAGATCCTGGCCGAGCAGTTCACCGAAGTGCTGGTGATCGTGCTCATCGTGGCGGCGATCGTCTCGGCGTTCTTGGGGGACGTCGAGGATACGGTGGTGATCCTCGCCATCGTGGTGCTCAACGCGGGCATCGGCTTCCGGCAGGAGTATCGGGCCGAAAAGGCGATGGCGGCCCTCAAGAAGCTCTCCACGCCCGAGGTCAAGGTTCGCCGCGGCGGAGGAACATCCAAACTCTCG
>JAHWKS010000830.1 GCA_019347795.1 Planctomycetota bacterium
CGCCTGGATGTGCTACTCGAACTTCCTCAACCGCCTCGACCTCAACCGCGCCGAAGCGGACTTCGCCAGCTTGTTATAATTGGGCTCAGTTGTCACTCGTCGCTGTCTTCTTCGGCGCGGCGGGAGCGCTGGTTGCGGGCGTCTCGTCGGCGGGACGGCGCTTGGCGGCGGCTGCGGCGCGCTGGGCCTCCGCCTCGGCTCTCAGCTTCTTGAGAACCTCGCGCTGCTCGGGAAAGAGCACCTGCTCGATCTCCGCCTCGCGCTTCGCGAGGATGGCGCGAATCTGCGCCTGAAGCTCCTTAATCTGATCCTCGTACTTCGCCTGAATGCCGTAGATATTTTCCCGCTGGTACGGCGCGACCACTTGGGCGTAGTACAGCGGCAGGCGGCGGTACTCGCGTTCTTCTTCTGTTTCACTGGAATCCGCGTCGGCCGCAGGCTGGGCGGGTTGCTTGGCCTCCTGGGCGCCGAGCGACGGAGCAAAGGCAAAGCCCCAAGTGAGGACCACCGCCGCAAAAGTTGAGAGTGTGCAACGGAAGGAGCGTGTCATGGCGTGTTCTCCGCGATCGTGAGACGGAAACGAAGAGCCCTCCCTAGATGACGTAACTTCCTGCCGAAGTAATGTACCGGCCGCGACCACGTTTTGCACCTGTTTTTTCTGAAAATCCGCCGATTCTTCCTGGGACGGGAAAGGGGCGGATTCCCAGCGGGTCGCTGGATTAGAGAATCCAACTGATCGATGGCCTGACGGTGGCTTGTCGGCACACGTCGATTTGTGCTGTCATCGGCTCGCGTCGGGCGGATGATTGCCAATCAATCGCAACAGGCTCCGCAAGTTGACGACGCCGGTACGATTGAGTTGCAGTTTTTCGACAGTAGCGCGTCCGATTGGCGATTTCCCAAGCAGCATCGTGAAGTCCGCGCTCCAAGTGAAGTGGTCGCGCCACTCGTGCTGACGAGGGTTGTAGAGGGGCACAATCATTCCAGAAACAGGGTCGGCAGACTCGGTGCTCGTGAATTTGAAATTGTTGCACCCTTGGCACGATAAGGCCAGATTGGAGTAGTCGTCGCCTCCGCCACGGCTGCGAGGAACGATGTGCTCGACCGAAAGCGGATCGGGGCAAAACTCGGAAGGGCTGCCGCAGTATTCGCAGCGATGACCGGCGCGCGAGGCGACTGCCTCTTTCACGTCTCGCGGCAGCGAATCAGACATAGCCGGGGTCTTGAATCCCCAGGTCCTTCATGAGCTCGCGAACCGAGGTGTGCCGAAGACGCGCGAGCTTGATCAGGGCCGCGACTCGCCGCACGTTGGCCGCTTCAACTTCGTCGGTGAGCGACTTCAGTTCTTCATGCTCCGCGACGGTCAGCGACTCTGCCCTGCGCCTTGCGACCAACTCGTGATACCGCCGCCAGGCCGCTTCCGGCAAGCCTTGGTTGATTTCCGCCAGTAGCTGCGACTCGTCGTCGGAGAGTCGGGAAACTTCTTCAAGCCCGCTTTCCGAGTGCTTGAGCCGCTCGACGACCGCGTTGAGAACGAACTCCTCCGCTGCGATTCCCGCCGCAGAGGCGTTTTCACGGACTTGCGCCTCCCATTCGTCCGGCAGATCAACCGTAAAGGACATTGCTTCCTCCGCACGCGGAAACGCATTCAACAGATACGGAACATTGTACCCGGTGACGCGGCATCCAGCCAATCCGCGCGGTCGCTTTATGGCGCCGCATCGCAAGCACGTCAGTCTCCATCACCATGTTGCCCAGGCTTCCCAGGAGCGAGCCTTCGCCTTGGCTGCCGCCGCTTTGCGGCGCGGCGGAGAGGATGCGGCCGGCCAGCCGCGAGAACGGCAGCGACTGCGCCCAGACGCGGCCCGGGCCGGTGAGCGTGGCGAGGAAGAGCCCTTCGCCGCCGACGAAGGCGTTCTTGAGGCCGCGGACCATCTTGATTTTGTATTGGACGGTGGATGTGAGCGCCGCCAGGCGGCCGGTGTCGAGCTTCCGTTGCTCGCGGGGGGCAATTCGCGGTGCATCAGCGTGCCGCCGGCGTGGACCATCACCGTGCCGCTGCCGCGAAGCCGCTGCATGTTCTGGCAGATCAGTGCATCACTTGGCCGCCGTCCACGTTCATTGTCTGGCCGGTGATGTTCTTGGCGAGCGGCGAGGCGAGGAAGACCGCCAACGCGGCCACGTCCTCGGGCGTCTGCCAGCGGCCGAGCGGCGCCACGCGGCGAATCTTGGCCTCGGCCCACGAGTCGTAATCGGGAGCGTCGGCGCCGATCTGGCCGCGGCGCCACGCGTCCCAGACGGAGCGGTTCAGCTCGGTCTTGATCATCCCGGGACAGATCGTGTTCACCCGCACGTCGTACTCCGCGAGGTCTTTGGCCGCGCACTGGGCGAAGTTGATCAAGGCCGCCTTGGCGGCGCTGTACGGCGGATCGGTCTGCGAGCCGATCTGTCCGGCGATGGACGAGAGGAACAGCATCGTCCCCCGCCGAGCCTCAATCATTCCCGGCGCGAAGGCGTGGGCGGCGTTCACCGCCCCCAGCAGGTTGACCCGCAGCACGTCGGGCCAGTCGTCCGGCGCCAGGTTCCAGAAGGGGAAGCCGTATTTCCCCGACCCGCGGCCGGCGGCATACACCAGGTGACGCGGCGGCCCGAGCGACTCGCCGATGAACGCGGACAGCGCCTCCAGCGCCGGGAAGTCGGTCGCATCGCCGACATGGCCCGTGGCGGCGACGCCCGACTCGGCCGCGATCGCGGCGGCCGCGTCTTCAACGGCCGGATCGACATCGAGGATGGCCACGCTGGCCCCTTCCCGTGCAAACGCCGCGGCGATAGCCCGGCCGATCCCTTTGGCGCCGCCGATTACCACGGCTGTGTCGCCGCGAAGTTGCAAGTCCATCAACTCCAGCCTTTCCCAAGGAGAAACCGCTTCTCAGCCGCGAGGGTTGTCGGTAGAATACTCTATTCCCCAACTGAACGAACTTCCACGGAGCGTGATACCCATGGCGAAACCGCATCGCAAGCTGAAGAAGGCCAACCACGGCAGCCGGCCGGCCAACGCCAAGGCCCGCAAGGCCAAGCGGCGAAAGGTCCGCACCTAAGCCGTCGTTGCCACGGAAATGGGGCGCCGCACAACCAGCGGCGCCCGCTTTGTTGATGGACCGCGCTTTCTCGATGCACGCCGCCACAGGCGGCTTGTTTCCTCCAGGCAGGACTCGA
>JAHWKS010000831.1 GCA_019347795.1 Planctomycetota bacterium
CGGCGTCGCACGGGCAGTCGTCGCACAGTAGTAAGTTGCCGGCGTCGTCCATCAGTACATCGCCGTCGTCGTTAAGCCAGAGCGAAGCCATGATCTATTCCCGGTGTGCGTTCCGCTGGGCGAGTTGGGCGGCGCGACTGGACGGCCGGTGCGGGGTGTGGGCCGGCTGCGACGATTGCGGCGCTGATGCTGATACCAATTGTGCTTTGGCCGACAACTCCATTGCGGCCGTCGCGCGGTCCAATGAGCGGACCAGCGCATCGCTGGTCACGCCCGCCGCCGGGGATTGTTGCTGATGATCGAACCCGCCCCCGGAAGGCCGCTTCGCCTCTTGCAGGTCCGCCGGCGGGCGAGGGCGCAACTCCTGCATAGGCACATCGCGGACGTTGAATGCTCCGCCGGCCTCGCCGATCGGAACAACCTTGCCGCCGCGAATTTCGATTGGCGAGAACGCCGGCTGTTCGCCCAGACCGCGGATAACCTCTTCTTGCCGGCGGAGGGTTTGCAGGGAGGCTTTCACCTCGGGGGAGCGTTCCTGCCGAAACTCATCCGTGAAGGCAAAGTCCTGGCGGCGCTTGTCGAGAAGATCAGCCGCCACTTCTGCCGGATCGCGACCTAAAACTTGCGTCTGGACATCGAACTTAAACTCGTTGAACTTGTTGGAAAACAGGTCCAGGGGCGTCGCCCGAACCTTGTCCAGCGTGTCCGTCAAAGTCTTCCGAATCTGCGCCCGGGCGCCGAGCGTCGGGTCCATTTCGGCGGCCTGAAGGTTCCCCTGCGAAGCCGCTTCTGCGTTGGCGATTCGTAACTGCGGCGTCAGTTTGCTAATCTCCTCCACGTTGGCGCGGAACACCGCGGCGTCGAAGTTGATAAGCTTCTTGTTGGCCTCAACTTCCTTTTCGAGATCGGAGCCGGCCTGTAGAAGCTGGCGGAATGGCTGCTTGAATTTTTCTTCGCCGAAACCTTGCTTGCCGAAAAATTCCTCCGCCAACTTGGGATCGGCTTGCAGCACATCCAGACGCCCGAATATGGTGCCGGGATCGTCGGGCCGGTCCTTGAAGAACTGAGCCATCTTGGACAAGAGCTGCGTCGTCGCCGTCGCCGTTGATTTGCCCTCGGTGTCGGTGGCGGCTTTTGTAAGCGTTCCAAAGATGGCGGCGATTTCGCGGCCGGCTTCGGTGCGCTCCTGCTCCGGAACGGTATCAACGCCGCTGGACACGACGGGCGCGAGCGAGGTGGATAGCTTCGCGGGGTCTTCGATGCGGGCAGTCGAGCCGGCCGACAACAAGAAGCCTAAATTGCGTTCGGCATCGGTCAGTCCGGAGCCGCGGCTTACATCCAAAGCGCCGGCCGACACGGTTCCCACGTCATCGGGTGACAGCCGCGTGAGCTTCGCAGCTTGCTTGACCGCCTCTTCGGTTTTCGCCCTGTCACCGCTCGCGCTAAAGCCGGCGCCGATAGCGTTCGTCAGCGGCACCTGATCGGGAAACTTAGTCTCGCGCTGGATGCGATCGGCGGCGGCGAGCGTCTCGGCCTTCTGCTCCGGCGTCAGTCCCGTCAAGTTTTTAATCGCGTCCTGCTGCGCCTTGCCCAGCTTGACCTGCGCCTTCGCAGCGTCTTCCGCCAGTCGCTTCTGATCGGCGAGGAGCGAATTCACCAGGCCGAGTCCCGCCGTAATCGAGATCAGCCCAGCGCCGTAGGACTTGAGCGAGGCGAGCGTCTTGCCGCCGAAAGACTGCTCCGTCTGCTTGCCGGACCTCTTGGCCACGTTGCCCACGTCGCGGAACTTGGCGGCCATCTCCTGTTCTTTCTTGATGACCTTCGACATCGACTTGAGCAATCGAAGCTCATCGCCATCCATCCGAACCGTTACTTGAGCCATGCGTTACTGCTCCATTCCCCAAAGAGGCGATTCGACTCCCGCCGCGACGCCCCACAGGTCCGCGAGCGTGGGACGATAGGACGGCTTTAGTCCGGCGCACCACTGCCGGAATCGGAGGTATCGGTAGCCGACACTTCCGTCGCGTTTTTTTTTATCCAGTCGCGGACGGTGGGCCAGTCGATCAGCGCCTGCAGGACGATTGCGATCGTCTCATCGTTCAGCAATCCCAACATCGCCACTTCAAAACGGCCGATGCGGTAATTCGTGGCGAGGGCGAGCGTCACGGCGTCGGGGGCGCCCTGAAGGTCGAACTTCACGAGGCCGGTATCGTCGGCCTCATTCGCCGCCCCGATCATCACGTTCCAGTAGGCAACGGCGACGGCCCACAGATCGGCGTATTTGGCGTCAACGTCGTCGCGTGTCCATTCCCCTGATTCGTTCATGCCGATGGCGGCCGGTAGCCTGCACAGGCCGACAAGCTCGCCATTCTCTTCCACCGGCTGTCGCGCACAGGGAATCAACCACCGCTGCCCGTCGTTCAGTTCGACCCAATGGCCGTCAAGGTGGCGGGAGCGTACAAGCTCCTCCGGTCCCGGCGGCTTGTCCGTCTCGAATCCCACCCATGCCCCGCTTTCCAGCCCCGGAATCTTCCTCCAGATCTGACGCTCGGGATGATAGCCGGGCAGTTCGGGGCCGGTGCTCAGCGTGTGGCCACAGCCGCCGTCGGGGCCGTGTTGACAACCACGGGGGACGACGGTTTGGTCGAAGGCATAGCCGAGTCCGGCGGCTTGCACCTCGGCCAGCTTCGGCGGTTGTGGGCTATCGCTGGGAAGGTAGTACAGGAATCCGGCCACGTCTTAGTCCTCGTCCTCGGTGATGGTGACGGTGATCGTGCGGCCACGCGAGCGAACCGCCTTCAAGATTTCCGGCCTGCCCAGCTTGGCCGCTTCCGCCTCGATCTTCTCCTCCCATTGCCGCTCGGTGTTCTCCGCCTCGATCTGACGGGCGGTTTCCATAGCGCCATTGAAGAGACGCGATTCCTCGGGCGTCATCTTCGCCCTGACCGGGGCGTTGGTGTCGAGGGGCAACGGGGCCTCCGTCAGCTTGTGAGCGAACTTCCGAAAGACCTCCCGCTCCTCGTCTGTCATCCGAATGTTGATCTGTGAATCCATCGTCGTGTCCTTTGGGTGAAGTGGTTTGAAAACCCGCCGCCGCCGGTGACGAGCCGGGGCGGCGGGGTGGAACCGCGACGGAACGAACAACCGCCAGCGGGTGATTCAACCCGCGCCGCCGCACGACGGCGCGGGAAGCGACGGGGAAAAACCT
>JAHWKS010000832.1 GCA_019347795.1 Planctomycetota bacterium
CAACCCCGGCTACCTGCTGAACGCCGCCGGGGACGTGAAGGCGGAGCTTTCGAGCTTGAGCATGCCTTTGGGCATAGATCGCGACGTCGCCTTTGAGAATTCTCCGGCGATTCCCCTTGAGGCCGACGACCTTCTCTTCCTCTACACCGACGGCGTCGTGGAAGCCGCCGCCCCCGACGGCAACGCCTTCGGCGTCGATCGAGCGCTGGACATCATGCGGCGATTGCGGCGCCAGCCGGCGGCGGAGATCGTATCCGCCCTGCAGGCCGGCATTGCCGCTTTCACCAAGACCGGGGTGCGTCAGGACGACATCACCGTGGTGGTGCTGCGAGTGACCACGGAAGTCGCGCGATAGTCAGGCGCCTCCCGCGCCTCGCTCTCCGTCGTCTTTATCCGAGTTTCCCAACCTGTCCCCGGCTTTCGCGCTCCCGCGGCTTGCTACCCGTCGCCGACCGCTGTACCTTCAAAACTCCAAAGTACGGCGTCAGCCGGCGATTTCTTGACCACCGAACCGATTATTCAGCAATCGAGCTGTCCCTTGGTGACATGTCCCCGCCCTCGCTTACGATCGTCATTCCCGCGCTCAACGAAGAAGATGCAATCGGAGGCGCGATTGAGCGTTGCCTGGCGGCGCGAGACCGCATCGAGCGAGCGGCTGGTTTGGCCCGCGTCGAAATCGTTGTTGTGAGCGATGGCTCGACGGATCGCACAGCGGAAATCGCCAGGATGTACGAAGGCGTCAAGGTCATCGTCTTTGAGAAGAATAGAGGCTACGGCGCTGCCATTAAGGAGGGATGGCGTCAGGGGAGCGGAAGCCTGCTTGGCTTCCTCGACGCCGACGGCACGTGTGACCCAGCCTACTTCGCCGAAATGTGCCGGGCGGCCGTCGAGGAATCGGCGGACGTGGTCGTGGGATCGCGGATGGGGCCGGAATCGAAGATGCCGAAGGTTCGCAGGCTCGGCAATCGCATCTACGCTTTCCTGCTAGGCCTTCTTTGCGGCCGGCAGGTCACCGATACCGCGAGCGGGATGCGCGTCGTTCGCCGCGAATCTCTCAAGTGGCTCTACCCGCTTCCCGACGGCCTGCACTTCACCCCCTCGATGAGCGCGCGAGCCTTGCTGAACGACCTGCGCTTGATCGAAATCCCGATGCGGTATGAAGAACGGATCGGCCGAAGCAAATTAAGCGTTGTGCGCGACGGCGTTCGATTCCTGTTGGCGATCTTCTCCGGCGTGCTGTGCTATCGGCCCGAAAAGCTGCTGCTCACGACCTTCATGCTATGCCTGGCGGCCTTGGTCTTGCTTGCCGCATATCCAGCCGAGTTTTACTTCCAGCATAGGCGACTGGAAGAGTGGATGATCTACCGGTTCGTCGTCTGCTATTTGCTCGGATCGTTCGCCTTGATGTTGCTGCTCGCCACCGCGCTGACGTACCAGATGGCGAACCTTGGCCCGAGGCGCGGGTCGGCGAATGAGTTCTGGCCGTTCCTCGTCGCCAGCATCATGCGCGGGCCGGTGTTGGCGGGCATGTTGATCTGCCTTCTGGTTCTCTCCGGCGTATTCCTGTGGCCCGGGATCCGAGAGTATGCTGCGACGGGTCATATTACATTACATTGGTCGCGTCTGTTGGCAGGCGCCTTCAGCCTGTCGTGTTTCCTCCAAACCGCGGTATTCGCCCTGCTGTTGAAAGTCCTCTCCGTCTGGCGAGAACAGCAAAAGCAGCAGAGCTTCGCGGCTGAAAGAGAACTTGCGCGCGGCCCTTCGAGGGAAATGGCAACCGTTCCCGCCAGCGGAAGGTCGGTCGAATGAATGCCGACTCCCTATGCAACCGATGACCGGATTCGACTGCTACGCCCACGATTACGACGCGGCGCTCAACCGCGGCATTGCGGTATCCGGCGAAGACAAGACCTATTTCGCCAAAAGTTGCATCGTCTGGCTCTCACATTGCCTCAGGAAGATGGGCGTTGCCCCGAGGTCGTGCTGGACTACGGCTGCGGCACGGGCATCGGCGACGCCCTATTTCTTCGACAATCTCGGGATGGAAAGAGTTATCGGCGTGGACGTATCCCCGGAGTCGCTCGACGTTGCTCGGAAGGCTCACACGGACTTGCCGGTCGAATATCGTAGAGGAGTTCAACGGAGCCATGACCCGCCGCCGCGCGCAAGTCGATGGGATGACGAGCGTCCCTGCAGGAGCAATCGCATGAGGAGCTCAATCTCGGAGGCTGTGGAAGCACAGCACGATTCCGCAACAAGCGCTTCGAGGACGGCGTACGCGCGAGCCCTTGCCATAGCTTTTGTGGCGCTTCTCTGGCTCCTGACGACTGCGGTCTTCTGGGTGGGCTACGTGGGCGGCGACGACATTTTCTACTCCCGTTACGCACATCTATTCCACCGACCACCCATGAACTGGTGGGAATTCCGGATTCCCGCCATTCTCGCGATCCAGGCAAGCTTCTTTGCATTCGGTCCGTCCGAGGTCGCGGCTGCTCTGCCGACGCTGCTGGCATCGTTGGCAATCCTGGCGTCGGTCGCGTGGTTTGTAGATTGGCCGAGAAGTTTGAACTGGCGCACCAACATGTCGATGGCTCTCGCGGCCACGTTGCCCTTAGATGTTGTGTTCCGCTCCGTACCCGGGGCCACTTACTTTGCGACGGGGTTCCTGGCGGTGGGGACGGTATGCCTGCTGAGAGGAGCGGCAATCCTGCCGTTCCTCGGCGCCCTGCTACTGTCGTTGGGTTTTGTCACCCATGAGATCTCTTTTTTCTACGTCGCCATTCTGTGCCTTTCCGCGCTGGCTTTTGACGTGGGCAGGTTCTGGCGGCCCGTGCTCGCGTGCGTCGCGATCTCAGGCGGTGTGGTGCTCATCGAATGCGCTGCGTATCAGGTTGTATTCGGCGATCCGTTGGCGCGCTGGAGAACGTCGGCTGCTACCACGACGCACCTGCCGATCGGTTACGATCCCGACACGAAAATCGGCGGCGTGCGGTTCTTCACGTGGCCTTTGGAGAACCTGCTCTTCTGCAAAGGATTTGGAGTGGACCTGATTCTGCTCCTGGCCACAGGCGCCCTTGCGTGGAAGCATTTCGCGAAGGAGCAACGAATTCTGTTCGCGTCGGTTTTCTTGACGTGGGCGTGGCTGGGGTACGGCACACAAGTGCCTTGGGCCTACAAGCCCCTTTATCGGCAGATGCACTACT
>JAHWKS010000833.1 GCA_019347795.1 Planctomycetota bacterium
CCTCGGCGCCGGCGTGAAGGTGGGGTACTTCGATCAGCAGCTCAAGTGCCTCGACTCCGACGAGCTGGTGGTGGACGCCATTCGCCCGGGGCACAAGGAGTTCGTTGAGCAGCAGCGGCGGGACCTTCTGGCCCGCTTCGGGGTGACAGGCGATATGGCGTTTCAAAAAGTCGGCAGCTTAAGCGGCGGCGAGCGGAACCGCGTAGCGTTGGCGATGCTGGCCGCCTCGGACGCCAATGTGCTGATCCTCGACGAGCCGACGAACCATCTCGACCTGTGGGCCCGGGACGCGCTGGAGCGGGCGCTCAAGAGCTTCGACGGCACGGTGATGTTCGTCAGCCACGACCGCTACTTCCTCAACCAGACCGCCGATCATCTGCTGGTCGTCGAGCCGAATCGCTTCCGCGTGATCGAGGGAGATTACGACACGTACCTCCACCTCGTGCGGGCCGGCTTGGCCGGCGGGGAAGCGACCATTCGCGATGCGGCTGCAAAATCCGACGGTAAGCCGAAGCCTGAAACCGCTGCCAAACCCAAGGCGAGCGAGGAGAAGCCTCGCCGTAAGCGGAAGTTCCCTTATCGCAAAGTCGCGGAGATCGAGGCGGAGATTCACCAACGGGAAGCCCGCATTGAGGAGCTGCACGCGGCGCTCGGCTCCCCCGAGGTGCTTCGCGACGGCGAGAAGGTGAAGGCCGCCACTGCGGAGGTCGAAGAGCAACAGACGGCGCTCGCCCGGCTGTATGAACATTGGGAGGAAGCGACGGAGCTGAATTAGCGAGTGCGCAGGCGAGCCGCCTGCGTTACGAGGCTTCTCCGCCGTCACGGGGGAGGCGAGCGTGCCGATCGAGCCGATCGTCGCCTCCAGCTTGTCGCCCGCCTTGATGTACGTGCCGGTGGTGTTCCCCACGCCGGCCGGCGTGTTGGCGCCAACGTTCGCTGAATCCGGACGCCCACTTTACTAACTGGAGTTTTTCACCATTGACCAAGATAACCATCATTCTGGGAGCGCTGGCTGTGATCGTCAACTCGGCGGGCCGAGGGCTGGCTGGCGAATTTACAATCGTCCGTGACGGCCAACCGAAGGCGGTCATCGTTGTGCAGAAGAAGCAGTCCGAGACAACCGTAACGGCGGCCAGGGACCTGCAACAGTATGTTCAGCAGATCTCCGGGGCGACCCTCCCGATATTCTTTGGCGAGGGGCCCAAGGACGGACAGGTCATATTCGTCGGCGATGGTCCGAAAGTGCGGCAGTTGGCCGGGAGTCTCCTTACGGAGGAACATTTGGGTTCTGACGGCTACGTCCTTCAGACGCGCTACTGGACGTACGAATCGGCCCGAACCGCCAGCCCGGATCGGCTGGTGGTCGCGGGCCGAGGGGACGGGACCCGTTTTGCGGTGTTTGCCCTGTTGGAGAAACTGGGGTGCCGGTTCTTCCACTGCGGCCCTGACGGCGAACACGTTCCCAGACAGAAAGATCTGGCAGTGGGCTGCCTGGGCGTGGTCAGCAAGCCGGACTTCGTCTGGCGCAGCCTGTGGGTGAGCGGCGGCACGGTGGAACAAGCCTACGGGCGAGACGCCGATGGAGAGGCCTGGCGCTCCTGGCAATCCTGGTGCGTCAAGCACAAGGTGGGCGGCGATGGTTTGGACATCGGCCATAATTTTCAGGTCTTCTGTCCTCCCAGCCTGTTCCAGGAGCATCCAGAGTATTTCAGCCTCGCCAGGCCGGGCTCCCAACTGTTCGACGCGTACGCCTCCGAGGAACAAAAGAAGGCCGGACAGCCGATCCGGGTCGCTCACCTTCGCTGCCTGTCGAATGCGGCGGTTCTTCAATTGGCGATCGAAGGCGCGCGCAAGTCCTTTGTCGGCGGCGCGGCGAGCTACTCGCTCAGTCCGGATGACGCTTCGAGATGGATGTGGTGTCAGTGCGACCCATGCCGGGCGATGGACGGCCCGAATGACAATGTGCACACGCGGCTCCTCCGCTTCGCGAATCAGGTGGCGGAGGCGCTGGAGCCGGACTTTCCGGGCCGCCTGCTTCCATTCTACTGCCAGTACGGAATCCCCGGCGAGCCGCCCGCGCATCGAGACGGCTCACTGATGCTCAAGGCCCATCCGATGGTCACGCCGGTTCCGGTCAATATCTACTGTAGACTCCACTATATCAACAGTCCGCAATGCTCCTACTCTTTCCGCTGGCCGTTGGCGGTCTGGTCACGAGCGGCCGAGCGAATCTATGTTCGCGGCTACCGCATGTGGTCGAGGTACCCGGCGCCGGGCACGTGGACGGCGGGCCCGCTGATTCGCTATCTTCGGGACAGCGGCGTCAAGGGCTACAACTGCGAGATCCTTGGTCGCTCGCCCGACAACGACCTGGCGCTGTACGTCATCGCTAAGATGCTTTGGAACTGCGATCAGGACCCGGACGCCCTGGTGGAGGAGTATTTCCAGCTGTATTTCCAGGAAGCCGCCCCGGAGATGAAGGCCTATTATCACTGCCTGAATGATTCCGTCTTGAAGCAGTCCAAGTGGCACAGCGACCAGGTTTTCGAGCAGGCCTCCGTCTTTACCGATGATCTGGTTTCCAGGCTTGACCGGAACCTGCGCCTCGCCGAGCAGAAGGCCGAGAAGGAAATCGTCAAGCGCCGTGTGGAGCGGGAACGCCTGGCTCTTACGAGTTTTGATCATCTTCGACGGGTCGAACAGTTGTACATGGAATGGACCCACGACCAGGATCCGCGTAAGGCCAAGACGCTGGATGTGTTGATCGACGAGGGGCTGCAGTTCACCGAAAAGCTCGACGGGAAATTCATCGTTAACCAGTACGGCCAACGGCGCTTCTACGAGCTGTGGCGCGAGAAAATAGACAACGAATAGCTGCTAATTTGTTTCGAAGGCGCCGCGCCGGCGCCGTACCCGTTCGCTAGTCGGACCACTTTTCGGTAAGCCCCTCTGCGACTTGTTTGCCGTCGAGGAAGAGTCGCACGCGGCGCTGTCCGTTTTCCGGCGCGGCCGTCAAGGCGACGTGGCGCCAGCGGTTGCCCTCGATGATCGCGTCGGTTGCGATTTCGTCGTTGACGCTCAAGCGAGCCGCCAAACGATACGGCGCCTTCGTGGAGCCGGAATCGCCAAGGAGCTTGAGGATGTAACGTCGGTTGCCGTAACCGATGATATCGCCTCCGCCGGGATGCACGTCCTTCCCTA
>JAHWKS010000834.1 GCA_019347795.1 Planctomycetota bacterium
CTACGAGTGAAAAGGAGGTCGATTCAGCCGGCGCAGAATCGTCATCTGACGCACTTTCAATGCCAGCCATGGAGACCACGTCGTCCGATGTCACATCGTGAAGAACGATGCCCGTTACCGAACCTGCTTCATAGGAATGGAACGCCCCGTTGAAGGAGACACCCAGCACGCCGAATTCATAGACACCGATCACGTCGGTGCGATCGGTGCCAAAAACGTGCACCACGCCCTCGGCGTCCTGGAAAACGCCGCCCTGGATGGCGAGCTGGGCGTAAGCCAGCGCATCGACCGCCGATTCCACGCGGGCAATCAGCGTCTCCGACTCGTCCAGCCGAGCGAATTCAGCGTCGATAACGGCTGACTGCGTCTCGCCGGCCGCAGGATCTTCGATGGCGATGGTTTCCAGCAAGCGGTCCGGCGCGACGCCGTCGGAAGATGCGTACAGAGCCAGCCGCAGCGGGCCGCTCGTGTCTTCGACGGAGTATTGAACCTCGAAGCTCTCGCCGTGTGCTTCAAAGCCAAGGAGAGCGGCATCGACTGCTAAAAGTCGCCGCGGCTCCAACTCGTGGCCGGCCAGACGAATCCGCCGACGGGGAGGATGACTGCGGATGGGGGTGTCGCTTCCCAAAAGCATGCGAAAACCCCGCAGCATCAGCGCAAACATGGATGCAAACTCCTTCCAAGGTGAGGGAACTGGGCGGTTCCCGGGAGGAACCGAGCTAGGTCAGGAAGGGGCGGCGGCGACTCCGGCCGCAAAAAGAAGGGCCAAAGGCCCTGATCCAAGAATGCGCACCCCCTCTACCTACAATACTCGGGGAGGCATGCCCGCACGGACATCAAAGAGGAAAATTACCATAGTTTTTCGGAGTCGAGGCGGCGCGAAAATTGGCAAGAAAATCCGCCATATAGGCGAGGCTACTCATCCTGCAACTTGAGAAACCAGGGCTCATTATGGAATCGCTGGAAGACGTGCGATGCAAGATTTTGCGGATTCCAGCCATGACCGACTGCCTCTCTTGAATAGCGCCGAACTGCAGCATCGTTTTCGCCCGTCGGCTCCGCCAATGCATGTAGAATAGCAGCACAGAGGAGGATGTCCCGCGTCTCGCTCTTTTCGGTGGCGTTCCGGATGTCGGCCAGTACTTCGGAGCGAGGCGGCTGCTTCGACGTCATCGCCCACTGCACCTCGTTTCGGGCTCGGGCGTGCCAGGTTTCCACGGAGGGAGATTGTTCAACAGCTCGGTCGTAGTAAGGCCTCGCTTCCGCAAACCGTCCCTGGGCGCGACTGATGTCGCCCAAATCGAGAAAAAGCGCGGCGGATTCGAACCCCTCTTCGAGCGCCTTCCGATGCCACATCGCGGCGACTTGAAAGTTCTTTGCCTGACGCCAGCAATGGCCAATTTCGGCCAACAGGCGAGCGTCGTTCGTAAGTTCCCACGCCCGAAATAAACTCTCCGCTGCCTTGTCAAACTCGCCTTGCTCGCGGTGCGCCACGCCTAACGATTCCCAGACCTTGGCGTCGTCGCGGCGGGTTTCCATTGCTTGCAGGAGGCGGCGCTCGGCGGATTCCCAGTCGCCGGCCGCCAGCGAGGTTTGGGCGGCGCGGAAATGTCGCTCGTGCGCCGAGGGGGCCGTCGCCCACGCGGCGCCCAGCAAGACAAGCCCGGCGGGGGTGGCGATCGAGCGCCGATGCGCCCGCCGCCACCGCGCCGCCTTCCCCCGCGGCGCGAGGAACCGGCGAAAGGCCTCCGCCGCGTCCTCGGCCGTCGCCGGACGTTGATCAGGATGAAACGCCAGGCACGACTCGAGAAACAACGCAACGTGCTTGTCCAGCCGCGGATCGTGCTCCAGCAGCGAAGCCGGCCCCGCCTCGTGCCGGCGAAGCAGCTCCTTCGCGGCCTTCCGCGAATCCCGCCCTCGAGGAATCTCGCCGAAGGGATGCGTTCCCGTCAGCAGTTCATAGAGCATCACCCCGAGGGAAAAGATGTCCGACCGCCCATCCACCGGCCGGGAGCGATAGCTGCGTCCCAGCACCGCTTCCTGCAACTGCTCGGGGGACATGTACGGGAGCGTGCCGCCGATCACGCTGGCGCCGATCGGCCCCTCCAGCGACAGATTGAAGTCGAGCAGCATCGGCCGGCCGTCGGGCAACAGCAGCACGTTGGACGGCTTGAGGTCGAGATGCAGCACGCTGCGGCAATGCGTGTGGGCCAGCGCCTCCGCCATCTGCCGCCCCAGGTTCAGCACCGCATCGACGAACGAGTTCGGGATCGGCTGCGCGCCGCCGTCCGCCGCGACGGTGGAGAGGTCGTCCATGGGGAATCGCCGCCACATCTCCTCCAGAATCGCGCGGAAGCTCCGCCGCGACTGGGCGGACGCGAGAAAATCCTCCAGCGTCGCGCGGCTGAGAAACGGCATCACGATTGCCGCCAGGCCCGTCTCGGCGTCTTCCTTATAGTCGTAGACCGGCACGATGTACGGGTGATTCAAGATCGCCAGCGTATCCGCCTCGTGCCGGCCGCGGGGCGTGATCTTGACCACCACCAGCCGGTCGCGCAACTCAATCTGCTGGGCCAAAAAGACGCGGCCCACCGCGCCCCTTCCCAGCGGCTCCACGAGGCGACAGCCGAGGAACACATCCCCCGGCTCGGGCCAGAGCCGCGCCTGCTGCTCCTCCTCACTCCGCAGGAATTGCTCGACCTCCAGGCGATGGAGCAACGAGCGCTGGTAATCGGGAAAGCGGCGGCAGAAGTCATCCGCATCCACCTGCTGGCCCACTTCCGCGCGGAGGTGGTACTCCTCGGCCGCCAGGTCCAGCACGATCGACTTCCAGCGACGCAGATGCGGGTTGGCCTCCAGGGCCGCCGAGGCGTCGGGAACGGCATCCCCCTGACGCCAGTTCTCCTTGATTTGCGAAACCAACCGCGAGATGGCCCATGAATCGTGCATGGCAAGTTGCTCCCTTGGGCGCCGACACGAACCCGAAGCGTAAGGGCGTAAGAGCGAGGAATGCGCCGCAATACGGCGCCTCGCTAATGCTTCGGGTTGGTGTGCGGCGATCAGGCGGCTCGCTCGGATTCGGAAAGGCGCGCCAAGAGCGTATTCACGATCCGCCGCGCCTGCCGTTCGCTGATTTCCTCGGCCTGTGCGATTTCCGGGAACTCCAGACCCCCCAGCCGTAGATGGATGATCC
>JAHWKS010000835.1 GCA_019347795.1 Planctomycetota bacterium
CGGGCGCTGAGAGCGGCGATGTCGGGCAATTGGCGAGTCATGGCGCGAAGTCCTCGGGGAGCGCGGCGAATAGAACACACGACACTCAGGCCTGCCCCCGATGGTCCCGCTCGGCAAGCGGGACCTACGCTGCGCGGCGCACGGGCGCCGCATCGCGGCGGCGGCTCATCTCTTCCCACACGAGCCGCCGCACCACTTCCTCCGTCGCTTTCTCCATCAATTGCGGGCGCCAGGCCGGCCTCACGTCGCCGGCCGCCTTCATGACCGCCGCCGCGTGCGGGCGGACCGCCGCCGCCGAGCGGGAACGGATGTAGCCGCGGGCCTCGGAGATCCCCAGCGACGCCAGCCGGCCGGCCACTCGCGAGCGGACGTCGTCCAGGGAGCGGTCGGCGATCTCCTCCGCCAGGTCCGCAAGCCGCGCGTCGCCGCGCACGTGGGCGATGATGTTGAGCAGCTCCATCGAAAGCATCCTTTCTCGCGAGGTGGCCTTGTAACGCTCCGTCGAACCCCCTATAAGAATCGAGTAGGAGGATGCTCGTCCTTGACGCGGGCGGCGCCAGGGCCGCCTGTGCGGATGACGCGGGTTCTCCCGGCATCGCGGCCTGCCGGCGGCGATTCCGGCCTTGACGCACCGGACGGGTTTTTCCTAATCTGCCGCCGCGTTGCAGGGCGCCGTACCCAAATGGCTAAGGGAGCGGATTGCAAATCCGCGATTACCGGTTCGAGTCCGGTCGGCGCCTCTTCTAACAAAAGCCCGAGAACCTTTGGTTTTCATAGGTTCTTGGGCTTTTTCGTGCGCGGTACTCTCTCACTCACTGACCGCGGAGATGGTCCAGAATGGTCTATTTCGGTCACGGTTTGTGCGCGCGGTGCGCACAAAAAAGACGGATTGCCTTGATTTGTTTGGCGAGGACTGCATCGAAAGGCGGCGAACGAACTGGACCTCCGATTTTCGGGTGCTGAGCTTCTTCGCGAGAAGCCACCGTCGGCCGATTGCCGCCGCTCGACGCGCGAAGCAGAAGGCGTAAAATCGTCAGGTGCGCGGGACGCTGCGCATTCCGGCCGGGTTGGCGCCGCGGCCGCTGTCCTTCACCGCGTGCGCCGCCCTTGGCCCACCCTGAAGGACAACTCTCGATGCAGACTGCATTCATCGTGGAGCGACTGTTATCAATCACCGGGGAGGATCAGCAGACCATCGACCGCAAGAACCTCCCGCCGATCACAACCACGTTGCCGACGCGGTTTGTGCTCATTTCGAACGAGCTTCCCCGGATGAGCGACGCCAGCACGGCCCTCGTGGGGCGGATGATCGTGCTCCGGTTCAGGGCTTCGTTCTACGGGCGGGAAGACCCTCGATTGACAGATGAACTGCTTCAAGACCTTCCGGCAATTCTCTGGTGGTCGATTGACGGTTGGCGGAAGTTGAGGGAGCGGGGGCACTTGCTCCAGCCGGATTCATCGCGGGAGTTGTTGGACGACTGGAGGGACTTGAGCAGCCCCATTTCCGCCTTCATCCGTGACTGTTGCGTCGTCGGGCTGGAATACTCGATCGAGCGAAAGATCCTGTTTCGAGCGTATCGCGACTGGGGAGAAGGGCAGGGACGACACCATTTGGAAGATGAGGCGGGTTTCGGCCGGTTGCTTCACGCAGCCCTGCCGCACCTCAACACGACGCAGCCGAGGGTAAATGGAAAGCCCACAAGAACTTACGTCGGGATTTCACTGCAATAGGTGACTGAGCGCGCAACAGGTGAAGCATGTTTCATCCTTATTGCGCGCCAAAGACAGAAAGAACCATCACGTGATGCGTGCATCCGTAGTTAGGGCTGCAAACAGGGAGATACATGTTTCACCTGTCGCGCCCGAGTTCCCCGCCTGGCTCTCGATACCGTCCGCTTCTCCCCCCGCCGCGGTTCTTGATAAAGATTCCGAACCTCCCGAGGCAGTCCCGCCAGCACCACCTGCTGACGGCCCGTTGACGCTGGAGGAAATGCGGGAGTACCTCGATCCCGTGGATTATGCCGCATTGTCCGCACCTGCAGCCCGCCCCGACCGCTGCCCGTGGTGCGGCGGCATCTGGCGCCACAGCCACCCGTGCGAGGAGCTACAGCGGGATTGGCTAACGCCGTTCCCCTGGGGCCGGCACAAAGGCAAACCGCTGTCGGGCGTCCCTGCCGACTACCTGCGGTGGGCTCTCGCGAAGCCGGATCTGATGCAGGAACTACGTCGCGACATCGATCGGGAGGTGGAGTTTCGGTCCCAAGATCGTTCAAACGGTAATCGCCCACTTTCTACCTCGCCAGGTCGCAGCGGCCGGCCAGCGAGTTCACCTATGCCGCATCAAAAGGAGTTTGTGAATGAGCAATCCTAGCCAACCGATCGTGTCTGATGCGGAGCAAAGTCTGCATTCGCTCGCAGAGCGGATCAATGCCGAGCATGCCGCGTGCGAGGCTTCGGTACGCGACTCCGTCTGGCACGCGCTGGAGTGCGGGCGACTGCTCGTGGAGGTCAAATCCGTCACGCCGCATGGCACCTGGCTGTCGTGGCTGGCCGATAGCTTCGACGGTTCTGAGCGAACAGCGCGGAATTACATGCAGCTAGCCAAAGGCTGGCCGGAACTGGAGGCAAATCGGCAATGCGTTGCCGATTTGGGAGTTGCGGACGCCCTCCGTCTGATCGCCGATCAGCGGTCGGCACTCGGCCGCGAACACGACGCCCTCCAAGTCTCCGACGATTTGGATCGGGAGGCCCTGAAAAAACTGCCGTACGGCCTTCCGGAACTGGACCCGGACTATCGGTACCACTGCATGGGCCGCGGCGGATCGTTCATCGAGGTGGATCCCCACCCGCAGCCGAGATATTGGTATGTCGCGGTCACGCCGGGCGTCATCGAATGCGACGAGTCGTCGACGGTATTCACAAAACGCGGCATTCACGAGAAAGCTCTTGCGATGACGGTCGTCCACTACGGCGGAGAACCGGTCAGACCGTGGAAGGCGGAGCCGGCTCTCGAGGGCAAGCCGTCCTACGAGGCGCGGCCGGGGTTCTTCACGAAAGATTGTGACGGCCCGCCAAGCGACGAAACCCAGGCGCTGCTTCGGGAAAGCGCTGACCGCATCTTCGAAATGTTCGGCCAAATGTACCCAGCCGGTCGCGCACTGCGCGAGGCCAAGCAAATCACCGGTGACCGGTT
>JAHWKS010000836.1 GCA_019347795.1 Planctomycetota bacterium
CCCGCCTCGCGGCTGGCGACGATGATCGCCGATTGCCAGATGCCGCTGCTGATCACCGAAAGCAGCCTCGCCGCCTCGCTCCCGGCCACCAAGGCTCGCGTCGTCACGCTGGACTCGCTGCTCGCGGTGGGCGCCGCGGGGTCGCCCAAACATAATGGCCACGCCCGCCCCGCGTTCCGCGGCCATCGCCTGGCGTACATCATCTACACCTCCGGATCGACCGGCGTTCCCAAGGGGGTGATGGTTCCGCAGCGGGCGGTGGTGAACTTTCTGGCGTCGATGGCGCAGGCGCCGGGGCTGACGGCCGGCGACGCGATGTTGGCGGCCACCACGGTCTCCTTCGATATCGCCGTGTTGGAATTGTTCCTCCCGCTCACGGTCGGCGCCAAAGTGGTGCTTGCCGATCGCGAAACGGCGACCGACGGCCGGGCGCTCGCAAACTTCGCCCGCGATCGCGGCGTTACCGCGATGCAAGGCACGCCGGCCACGTATCGCATGCTCCTTGCCGGCGGATGGCGGCCGCCGCCGAGCATGAAGCTGCTGGTGGGCGGCGAAGCGCTCACGGGCGGCCTGGCCGCTCAGCTTCTCCGCGAGGACGTGGAGCTATGGAACATGTATGGGCCGACGGAGACGACCGTCTGGTCCGCCGTTCATCGGGTGACCGGCGCCGAAGATCCCATCTCCATCGGACGGCCGATCGCCAATACACAGATCTACATCCTCGACGCCCACGGTGAGCCGGCGCCCCGCGGGGCCGTGGGCGAGCTCTGCATCGGCGGGATCGGGGTGGCGGCCGGATATTGGAAGCGGCCCGAGTTGACGGCGGAGCGATTCCTGTCCGATCCGTTCGCCATCGAAACGATTAGCGACGGGGCTTGCCCCGGGCGCCCGGGCGCTCAAGGCACGTCTTCCGCCGATCCCCACGCGGGGCAAGCCCCGCCGCTAAACAGTTCACAATCGCAGGACGATCCGCCGCGGATGTACAAGACCGGCGACCTGGCTCGCTGGCGAAGCGACGGCACGCTCGAGTTCCTCGGCCGGGCCGACGCGCAGGTCAAAGTCCGCGGCTTCCGCATCGAGCTGGGCGAGATCGAGGCGGCCCTCGCCGCTCACCCGCGTATCCGCGAAGCGGCGGTGACCGCCCCGGCCGACCGCTCCGGCGAGCGGCGCCTGATCGCCTACTTCGCGTCGAGCAAAGGCGCCGCGCCGACAGCCGAAGAGCTGCGGCGGCATCTGCAACAGTCGCTGCCGGCGTACATGCTCCCCGCGGCGTTCATTGCGATTCCGGAAATACCGCACACGCCGGCGGGGAAGATCGACCGCCGCTCGCTACCGGCGCCGGAAGGCGAAAGCTTCGCGGCCTCGGCGCCGTTTGTCGCGCCGCGCACCCCGCTGGAAGAGAAGATCGCCGCCGCCTGGCGCGAGGTGCTGGGCGTGGAGCGGGTCGGCGTGGAGGACAGCTTCTTCGAGCTGGGAGGCCATTCGCTGCTGGCGGCCCGCTTGTTCTCGCGGCTGCGGGATCAGCTTCAGGCGGAATTGCCGCTGCGCGACTTTTACGAACGGCCTACCGTCGCCGCCGTCGCGGAGACGATCCTCCGCCTGCGGGCAGAAAACGATTCACGCGGCATGCAGGACATGCTCGACCGCCTGGAAGGCATGTCGGACGAAGAGGCCGCGGCCTTGCCGGACAACTTGGATTCTTAGTTTCGCGACCGCCGGGGCCATGGCCGACTTACGCTCGATTCAATTCAGCCTTTGCATCGCGCTGTTGGTGTCGTGCGCGTGGCTCTTGCTCAAACGTCCTGATTTTGGGGGGAGGACGCCATGCAGAACGTCCAAGAACATGACTACTTGATCATTGGCGCCGGACCGGCCGGCCTGCAACTGGCGTATTTTCTCGACCGCGCCGGTCGGGATTATCTCGTCCTGGATGGGTCGGATCGGCCGGGAACATTCTTCGAGCGGTTTCCCCGCCATCGCAAGTTCCTTTCGATCAATAAGGTCTACACCGGGTACGAGGATCGCGAGTCGCAGCTTCGCTACGACTGGAACTCGCTCCTCTGCGATGACGACGAATTCAACTTCACGCGGTACAGCAAGGACTACTTCCCGGACGCCGGCGACTACGCCCGCTACCTGCGCGACTTCGCCTCTCGCTTCGATTTGAAGATTCGGTTCCGGACGCGAATCGCAACCATTGCCCGCGAAGACGGCGCCGGAAAGTTCCTCGTGACTGATGAGGCCGGCCGCATCTATCGCAGCCGGGTGCTGATCGTCGCCACCGGCCTGTCGAAGCCGTACGTGCCGGACATCGCCGGCATCGAGCACGCGGAGAACTACTTCGACTTCTCCCTTGACCCCGAAGACTACGCCAATCAGCGGGTGCTGATCCTGGGCAAAGGGAACTCCGCCTTCGAGACCGCCAACCACCTGACGCACGTCACCCGGGTGACGCACCTTTGCAGCCCGCACCCGATCAAGCTGGCCTGGAACACGCACTTTTTCGGCCACCTGCGGGCGGTAAACAACGCCTTCCTCGACACGTACATCCTCAAGGGGCAGAACTCGGTGCTCGACGCCCGGGTGGAGAAGATCGAGCGGGTGGACGGTGAATATCACGTCACGGTCGAGTTCACTCACGCCCACGGCCAGCGGGCGGTGATGGCCTACGACCGCGTCTTGTGCTGCACCGGCTTCCGCTGGGATCCGTCGTTCTTTCGCGAAGACTGCCGGCCGGAACTCTCGGCCTGCGGGCGGCTGCCGGCGATGACCAGCGCGTGGGAATCGACCAACATCCGCGACTTATACTTCGCAGGCACGGTGATGCAATATCGCGATCTGCACAAGACGATGTCCAACGTGCTGCACGGCTTTCGCTTCAACCTGCTTTCGCTCAGCCGGATTCTGGCCTGCCGGTACGAGGCGGCCCCCTGGCCTTCCCGGCGCCTGCCGCTGCGCCCGGAGGCGATGGCGGACGCGATCATCCGCCGCGTGAGCAGCAGCGCCGGCCTGATGCACCAGCCCGGCTTTCTCTGCGACGTGCTGGTGGTGGATGAGCGGCAAGAGGCGGCTCATTACCATGAATCCCTGGCAGTCGATTACGTGCGGGAAAGCGAGTTCGGCCGGCTGCCGCACTACTACGTGGTCACGATGGAGTACGGCCACTTTAACGGCGCCACTTTCAATTATGAG
>JAHWKS010000837.1 GCA_019347795.1 Planctomycetota bacterium
AGTTCTTCCGCCATGCGGTTAAGCATCGGCTGATTGACGCCAACCCCTTTGTGGAACTGGCAGGAACGACGAAGGGGAACGCCAAGCGGTTCTATTTCGTGAGTCGCGAGGATGCGCAGAAGGTGCTGAACGCGTGCCCGGACCTGCAATGGCGCCTGATCTTCGCCCTGGCCCGGTTCGGCGGGCTGCGCTGCCCGTCGGAGATCGTCGGTCTGACGTGGGGCGACATCAACTGGGAGCAGGAGCGGATCACCGTCCGCTCGCCCAAGACCGAGCACCATGAGGGCGGCGAGTGCCGCGTGGCGCCCATCTTCCCGGAACTGCGGCCGCTCCTGGAAGAGGCTTTCGAGGCGGCCGAGCCCGGCGCCGTGCGCGTGGTGTCGAAGCACCTGGACAGCAACAGTAACCTCCGCACGACGATGGAGAAGATCATCAAGCGAGCCGGCCTGAAGCCGTGGCCGAAGCTATTCCAAAACCTCCGCAGCACCCGGCAGACGGAACTGGCGGAAGAATTCCCGGCGCACGTGGTGTGCGAATGGATCGGCAACAGCCAAGCCGTAGCGGCGGAGCACTACCTGCAGACGACCGAGGAGCACTTCGCCAGGGCAGCGCGGACGACGCACAAAACGACGCACGGTACGGCGGAAATGAGCGGAAATGAGCGGAACGGCGAGGGGCAAGAATGCGAAAAACCCTTGGAAACCGTGGGAATCCAAGGGTTTTCGCACGATGATTTATACGCCCGAGAGGACTCGAACCTCTAACCCTCGGTTCCGAAGACCGATGCTCTATCCAATTGAGCTACGGGCGCGAGTGGGGGAAGGGCCGGCCGCCGACCCGGATAAAGCGTACCGAATCGATGTTCAGCGGTAAAGCGTCGGTTCGCGTCCGAGATTTTCGGAGCGCTCGCTAGGCGTGGTTGGTGTGGTGCGAGGGATTCTACGGAACACACGAGAAGCAGCGCAAGAAAGTGCAGCTCGGAAATTGGTGAGGATCGTGTCTGAACGGCGTTCTTTTGGCTCTCGAGTCTCAGTTTCCGTCGCCGCGGCGGGTAGGTAAATTTTAGGGTCAATTGCCCCCCAGGGGTATTCCATGCGCGGCACAACCTGCTAATATCTTCGTCAGGAGTAGCCTCGCCCGAAAGTAGAAAGCTCCAATCGCATCTCTCCCGAAAATAGCCAAGACGCATCAAATGTTTTTCATGCGTTGGGGCGAAGTCCCCTCCTGTTGGTTTCGCTTGCGCCTGGCAGGAGAGGTTTTAGAAGAGCCGCCGATTCTTTCTGGGAGCCTCTCACCGCTTCCTTCCCCGGGTTTTGTTTTCTCTCAGGAGTTCCCTCCATGCGCATTTTCCGCGCTCTTTCCCTGCGCCGGGACAGTGCCCGCGCCCGCAAACCTTCCGCTCCTCGGCGGTCCCGGCGCCTGATGGCCGAGCCGCTCGAATCGCGCTGCATGCTCAGCGTCACCGCCCCCCATTACCCCATCATTGTCGCGCTGAACGACAACATCGCCGACGTCGGCGCCGAAGCCCGGCAACTCGTCGGCAACCACGGGCAGGTCGCCCACGTGTACCAGCACGCCCTGAAGGGCTTTTCGGCCAATCTGACGGAACGTGGCATCGAGGCGATCCAGAAGAATCCGAACGTTCGCTACACGGAACCGGACGGCGTGATGGAGGCGCTCGCCAAACCTGGCTCCACATCGAGTCAGCCCCCGCAGGAGATTCCCACAGGCGTGGATCGGATCGAGGCCGACCTGAACCTGATCGCCGACATCGACAAGACGGATGATCAACGCGTCGATGTAGACATCGCCATCATCGATACGGGAATTGACAAGGACCACCCTGACCTCAATGTGTTTACAGGTAGAAACTTTACGAATGGTCCGGCATCCAAATGGGATGATGGCAACGGTCATGGAACCCACGTGGCCGGCACGGCCGCGGCTTTGGATAATACCATCGGCGTGGTCGGCGTGGCCCCGGGGGCGCGTCTCTGGGCGGTCAAGGTGCTGAACAACGGAGGGATCGGCTCCACTGCAGACGTCATCAAGGGCATGGACTGGGTGACGGAAATGGCCACGGCCATTGAAGTGGCCAATATGAGTCTGGGCGGCTCCTACTCGCAAGCCATTAACGAGGCCGTCAAGCGGATGACCGACGCGGGCGTCGTGCTCGTCGTCGCCGCGGGCAACGACGGCGCTGACGCCATCAATTATTCTCCTGCTTCAGCGCCTTCCGCAATTACCGTCTCGGCAGCCGTCGATACCGATGGTCAGGCGGGCGGCCTCGGTAGCTTAACCTCCTATGGCGATGATGACACCCTGGCCACCTTCAGCAACGATGGTTCGGTGATCGACATCGCTGCTCCGGGAGTGAGCATCTACTCCACGTACAAGGATGGCGCTTATGCGACTTTGAGCGGCACGAGCATGGCCTCGCCCCACGTGGCCGGCGCCGCGGCGCTGTATATCGCGGCAAACGGCCGGGCGATCGACGGCGCAGGAGTGGCCGCGATCCGCGACGGCCTCGTCGCCACCGGTCAAGCAATGGCCGACTGGCGGTCTGCTGATGATTTGGATACCAACTCGGATACGGATGGCATCCACGAGCCAATGGTATGGGTAGGCTGAGTTTTGTCCTCGCCAGCAGTTTAGGTTCGGCGGTGGAAGCACGTGCCGGAGCCGGACTTCAGTAGTAGCATGTCCCTCGTTCCCAGGTTGCCTGGGAACGACGAGCTACTCCGTTGTGATTGGTGAGCCGACCTGGCCGAGTTTCTCTTCAATCCTTCGTGGGAAAGTCGGCGGGCTGTAGAGGCCGCGGGTAGTGAGACACGCGGAAGAGGCGGCGAGGACCGCGGGTCCGTCTGGAGCAAAACCTGTTTCCACCGCGGCAAGCGCGGCGGCGTTCGGGGTGTGCAATGGCTCGCCGGCTGATGTTGACTCGCCGGAGACTCCGCCGCCACAATGGGCGCCTTCAAGCGTTCCCCTCTAGCTCCACGCTCGCCGTGATTCCATGTCCGACGCCGCCTTGCCGGATCATGAGGACGCCTCTGCCGCGGGCGGCGATGCGACGCTCTGGACGCCGAGCTTCCTCGGGCTGTTGTTCACGCAGCTTCTCACCGCCACCAACGACAATCTCTTCCGCTGGCTGGTGATCGGTGTCGGCAAGGACTATTTTCCCGACGACGTGG
>JAHWKS010000838.1 GCA_019347795.1 Planctomycetota bacterium
CTTCCGATCTGCAGGCCAAGAGCCGGCTGATGCGCACCCTCGTCAACTTTCTCGATGAGGAGCTGCCCTATCTCGACGTTCCCGACGCGCCGTTTCACGAAGATCCCTACAAGCCGATCAGCCGGGCGGCCAGGCGGTTTGTGGCGGAGCGTCGCGAGGAAGAGATTCCCATCGCCTGGTGGCCGCGAAGCGAGCGCTACGCCGAACGGCTGGCGCCGGGCACGAAGTTCGCCGACATCATCGGCGAGATCGACCCGGCGAAGCTCGCCGGCGGCGTGAGCATGTCCACCGAAGAGGCCCTCCACTTCGGCCTCATTCCCCGCATGCACCGCGGCATTTTCGCCGTGAATGAGTTGCCCGAGCTGGATGAGCTGGTGCAGGTGGGCTTGTTCAACATCCTCGAAGAGCGGGACGTGCAAATTCGCGGCTATCCCGTGAACTTCGACATCGACGTGCTGATTCTCTTCTCCGCCAATCCCGCCACCTACAACCGCAGCGGGAAGGTCATCCCGCAGCTCAAGGACCGCATCGGCTCGGTCATCCGCACCCACTACCCGCTGGAGCGCGATCTGGGCATCGCGATCACCGAGCAGGAAGCCGACATCAGCCTGGACGGCGAGTATCCGGTGGTCGTGCCGTACTTCATGCGCGAAATCATCGAGCAGATCACGGTGCAGGCCCGCAAGTCGAAGTATATCGACCAGCAGTCGGGGGTGAGCGCCCGCTTCTCGATCGCCAACTATCGCACGATGGTGGCCAGCGCCCGCCACCGCGCGGTCGTGCTGGGCGAGAAGCCGGCCGTGCCGCGGATCAGCGACTTGGGGCGCCTGCACTCTTCATCGCTGGGGAAGCTGGAGCTGGACCTGATGGGAAGCCACCAGATGTCCGAGCGGCAGGTGCTGGAGGCGGTGGTGGCCGAGGCGATCCGCATCGTGTTCGAGGAGTACGTGGTGGAGCACGGCCTGCACGAGATCGCCGAGATTTTCTCCAAAGGCGTGAAGATCGAAGTCGGCGACATGGTCCCTTCGGCCGACTACGCCCAGCTTCTGCGCCGCGTCCCGCCGGTATGGGACAAAGCTTTCGAGTTGAACGCTTCGCAAGAGCCGGCGGTCCGCGCCTCCTGCGTCGAGTTCGTCCTTGCGGGGCTCTACTCCATGGACAAAATCTCCCGCGCGCAACACCACGGGAGAATGGAATATCGGGTGGAATAGCAAACGTCTTCCGCCGGAGACGCACGGTCGCAGGCGGCAGAAAATCGCGACAAAAAATTGCTTGCATTCCCTCGGCGGACGGTGTACAAAAAATAACTGTACGCCCATCCCTTACCTTCCCGAAAGGAGCCTGCCATGCGAATCCGCTACGTAAGCACCAACGGCCGATTAGAGTTCGAGGGAGAGACGCCGTCGGTGAAGGAGGCCTTCGAATGGCTCTCGACTATTCAGGAATTGTTTGAAGAGAACGCCTGCGGCCTGTGCGGCAAGGATCATCTGACGTACGAAGTGCGCGAGTTCGACGGCAACAATTATTACAAGCTCGTCTGCCGCGACTGCCACGCCACGCTCGACTTCGGGCAGCGCCGCGACGGCGCCAACCTCTTCATCAAACGCAAAGACGCCGACGGAAACCCGCTCCCCAACCGCGGCTGGTACCGCTATCAAGGCGCCGGCGCGGCCACGCCCGCGCCCGCTCCATCGTCACGATCTTCCCGTAGAGATCGCGCGCGGCGGCCGGACGCCCAGTCGCCCAAAGCAGCCATTCCGTTTTAAGGTGAGGGCTCGCCCCGCCGGAAACGGCTGCCAGTTATAGTAGTCGGTCAGTCATGACGCCGGCAGGGCAAGCCCGCCGGGAGCATTACCCGTATCACGTGCCGAGCATCGAAGATGAATGACCAAGCAAGAGAAGATCTTGCCGAATTTCACAAGCCGATCAGCGATCTCGTTTCGCTGCCGCGGACGCCGGAGGAGTGGGAGCGGCATCGCTTGAGCGATGAGCAGATTTCGTTCTATCGCGAGCACGGCTATCTGGCCGGGGTGCGGATTCTGACGGAGGAGCAGATCGAGCGGCTGCGGGGGGAGCTGGCGGAGCTGTTCGATCCGCAGCATCCGGGGCATGAGCTGTGGTATGAGTATCACACGAACGAGTCGCCCAATCCCGATCAGGTGCTCTTTCATGCGCTGGGGGCGTGGCGGATCAGGCCGGGCTTTCACGACGTGCTGTGGCATCCGGCGTTCACCGTGGCCGCCTCGCAGCTTTTGGAGGGGGTGGTGCGGTTCTGGCACGACCAGTTGTTCTGCAAGCCCGCCCGGCACGGGGGCGTGGTGGCGTGGCATCAGGACTATTCCTACTGGACCCGCACGCAGCCGATGGCCCACCTCACCTGCTGGATCGGCCTGGACGAGAGCACTCGCGAGAACGGCTGCGTCCATTACGTGCCCGGGAGCCACAACTGGACGCTGCTCCCCATCACCGGCCTGGCGGGCGACATGGAGGCGATTCGCGAGGCGCTCACCGACGAGCAATGGGAGCGGTTCACCCATCCCGTGGCGATCGAGCTGAAGGCGGGCGAGTGCTCCTTCCATCATCCGCTGATGGTTCACGGCTCATTCGCCAACCGCACCGAGCGGCCCCGCCGGGCGACGGTGATCAACGTCTTCCGCGACGGCGTCAAGTCCGCCTCGGGCGAGTCGCTCCTGGAAGGCGTCCCGCCGATCCCGCCGGGCGAAGCGATGCGAGGCAAATTCTTCCCGCTGCTGTACGGCGGCTGAAGCGAAAGACGCCAAAGGCGAGCGGGGGGCGTCAGCCCTCTGATCGGGAGCGCGCTCGATCGCCGCGCCATCAGCGGGCTCCAATGGCCGCGCCATCAGCGGGCTTACGCCCGCCGCTCGCCATTGGATTACTCGCGGGGAGACTGCGACAGGCCCGCCGGGGTGCCGAACCAGTCGTGCACCTCTTTTTCGAAGGGGGCGACGATCTCGGAGGGCTCGAGCTTATCGCCGCGGTCGCCGGTGGCGGGGATCCAGGCGTCGAGGGCGGCTCGCAACGCGATCAGCGCTTCGCGATGTTCGGGAGCGTCGGACTCGGCCAGGTTGTTAATCTCGTGCGGGTCGCTCTGCGTGTCGTAGAGCATCTCTTCGGGGAATGGCTTCATCAGGTCGGCCGGCGGGCCGCTCAGCTTGTCTTCGGCGTGCA
>JAHWKS010000839.1 GCA_019347795.1 Planctomycetota bacterium
ACCAGCTAAAAGCTGGCGGCAAACCAAGGCCGGCAGAAGCTGACCGCGGCGGTCTACACCACGCAAAATGCTCCCGTCCGCTCGCTGCGCTCGCGAGGTTAGCTTGGCGATGGTTTCCACGGGGCCGCACGATCTTCAAAGAAATCGATTTGCAGCGAAGGAAGTTTTTTGCGAAGGCGATCGACCCCCGAGGGCGAGACCTTTGTCTCCGAGAGCTCCAATAATTTGAGTTGCGTCAAAGTTTCAAGGTGTTCCAGTCCGCGGTCGGTGAGCTCGATCTGACCGAGGCCCAGGTGAGTGAGATTCGAGAACTTCTCAAAATGGATGAGATCGTCGTCGGTAATTTGCGTCCCGGTCAGGTAAATGCCGACAAGCTTCTGGCAATCTTGGAGTTCTCGAAGTACGTCTCCCGTGATGTTGGTATGTTCGAGTTTCAAGACTGATAAGTTCTCCAATGCCGCCAGACGGGCGACTCCCTCGTCGCCGATCGGGTTGTTCGACAGATCCAAGTAGTGCGCCTTCGTCAAATGCTCAAGATGCTCCGCGCCGTCATTTGCGATATTGCAATTTCTCAAGTCAAGAATGAAGGCGTCGTTGCTGGTGTTGGGAACGTGCGCCAATCCTTCGCCGCGAAGGTCGAGGCCACGCAGATGGAGCGCCCAAAGGCCTGTATGGTTGCGAAGATGACGTAAACCTCGGTCGGTTACTTTTGTATTGGAAAGGTCCAGGCTATCGAGCCGTCTCAGGCCCGTGAGGTGCTTCAACCCATCGTCGGTAATCCCAGTATCGTCAAGCGAAAGCGTTTCAAGGCTCTCCCAATTCGTGATGTCGGGCAAATCTTCATCCCCTACGTTCGTGCCCGCCAAATAAAGAACTTTAAGCGCATGCAATCTTTGGATCCGCGACCATAGCGCACGGTCTATCGGGCCTTCGGGGAGCCACACAATCGTGATGCGCGTAAACCACGGGCATTCCCAGCCGGTCTGCGGCAGCCATGCCGGAGGGAGATAATCGCCCGAGGCGCTTCCGCCAGCTCGCTTAACTTCCTTGGCCACTTCTTGCTCGAAAACGTAGTGACTTCGCACGCTCCCGAGGTAAGCGCACACGATCGCCGCCAGCGCCGACAGCGCCAACAGCGTCCGTAGACTGTAGCGGCGGAAGCGGGATGTGGTTTGGTGCTTAGTCATTCGTCTTTGGTTATCTGTGATGCGTCGCGAGGGCCTTCATCGTCGCGGAGAGACGACGAAGGACTCGCCGGCCGACCTGCTTCTGTGCGGCGGGGAATTGCGGTTCGTCGTTCCTCACCGGTACTGTCCTTTCTACGGCTTTTCCGGCTCACGCACAAACTCAAACGACGCCACGCATCTTCCGGCGGCGTCTTTCACTCGCCGGCCGGCGATCACTCTTTTGCGGCGGCGGGTGTTGGGGTAGACGTGCACCGCGCGCCAGTGCGGCGATCGCTGCAAATACGCCAGCATTGCGGGGTGGCTCGTGGTGATGCGGATCGTCTGGCCCAGCGACGTGTGATGCGCCGCCACGGCGTCCAACAGCCGCGCGCCGATCCCCACGCCTTGATAATCCGGCAACACCACAATCCGGCTGATCCGCCGCCGCCCTTTCCCGCCGAACAAGTTCGACACCGAGCAGAAGGCGACCGGCGCGTCTCCGTCGCGCAGCCGCGCCGCGTAGCACACGCTCGCGGCCGCCAGACCGCTGCTCAAATAATGATGTCGGGCAAACTGCCGCCACACGGCGCGGTCGCAGGGCTGGACGGTGAGGCGGATCTCCGGGCGCCGAAGACGCCTCCGGTGCAAGCGGCCGTCGGCCAGGTCCAAATGCCAATCCACCTCCAGCCACTCCAGCACGTCATAATGACACGTGACCGCCACAAACCGCCGGTCGATCCGCCCCGAGCGAATCGCCTTGGCCACCGCCGCCGACCCGATGCGGGCCACCGTGCGATCGACGACGGAGGTGAACTCGTCGAAGACGACCAGGTTCGAATGCGGAGTGCGGAATTCGGAATGCGGAATGACTGCTTTCGATTCCGCATTCCGCAATCCGCATTCCGCATTCCCCAGCAGCGCCTTCGCCAGGTCGCAGCGAAACCGCTCCCCGCCGGACAACACCCGGTACGGCTTGATCCAGCTCGGCGGACTGGAGAGGCCCACCGCGGTCAGCGCCTGCGTGATGTCTTTGATCGGCAGTTCGCCGAAGCCGTCGATCACCGCCCGATCCTCCGGCCAGACGCCGGGGCGCCAGACCGCGTCGCCGTAGGCATGCCGGGCGAGGGTCGATTTGCCCGACCCGCTCGGTCCCACGAGGGCGCCGATCGTCCAGTCTTCATCCAGCCCCGGCAGCTCGGCCGTGAACGTCTCGCCGGCCCGGGCGGCAATCGGCAGATCGAACATCCCCGCGACCTGCTGGACGCGGAAGGAATCGTAAACGTCGCATTCAACCGTGGTGGAAATCGTAGGCATGAATCGCGTGGGAGTCGAAGTCGCAAAGGGAACCCAAGCCGCGAGCTTGCTCGCGTAGTCGCACGAAAAATTTCAAATTTCAAATTTCAAATTTCAAATCTGCTCACATCACCAGCACCCGGCACCGATACCCTTCCCCGCGGAGCCGCTCGTACAACCCTCGTTGCTCCGCTTCCCCCTCGCAGTGCACCACCACCTGCCAGGTTTCGGGAATCTCCGGCTCGGGGCGGTCCTGGATCTGCGTCGCGGCGCCGGCCGCGGCGGCGAGTTCCGCCAGCATCGTCGCGAGGGCGGAACTCTCGGTGTCGAACTCTTCGAGCAGCTCTTCCAGCTTCGCCGCATCCGGCTCGGCCAGGGCGGCCAGCGGATCGAGCGAGGCCAGCAGCTTCGCCGCCTCCTGCTCATCCACATCGAGCACCAGCACCGGCACGAGCTGCTCGGGCGCCGTCGCCGCCCGGAGGTGGCCGTCGATCAGTTGCAGCCGCCCGTCGGGCAGCTCGCGAGCCAACAGCGCGTCGGCGAAGCCGACTTCCGCCAGGATTCCCCGCAGCGCCTCCTGCTGACGCCGCGGGTGCATCCGCCAGTTGCGCGGATGCGGCGCGAGGTCCGAAGCACGCACCCGGCGCAGTTCGACAATACGATCGCGAATGAGCATGGGAGAGACGATAAAGGAACGAGTGGGAATTCACGTAGGGGAATA
>JAHWKS010000840.1 GCA_019347795.1 Planctomycetota bacterium
GTGCGCATGTCCTGCAACCAGGCGGGATCGCCGAACTCCAGGCCGTCCGGCGTAAGCCGGCGGCGCTCGCCGGTCGCCAGTTCGTGCTGCACCAGCCGTCCCCAGCCCGTTTCGTCGGAGACGTATAAGAGCGACTTGCCGTCGGGGGTGAACTCCGGTTGAAAAATCGCCGTGTCGTCGCCGCCCGCGATGACGCGCTCCTCGGCCAACTTCGGCATCCGCCCGCCGTCGTCGAATGTGGCGAGGCAAAGTCGCGTTCCATCCCAGGGCATATTGGGATGGTCCCAGGCAATCCACGCCAGGCTTCGGCCGTCGGGGCTCCACCGCGGCTGCATATAGAAGTCGGCCCCGCTTGCGAGAATCTGCGGCCACCGCCGTCCTGCGACATCGACGACCGCCAGGCGGTCGATCTGATCCTCGTCGTGGTGCACATAGACGACCCATCGCCCGTCGGGCGAAACCGCCGGCGACGCCGCCTTCCCGAACGGGGGCGTGATCGGTTCATGCCGCCCGCCGGAGAGCGCCTGTCGAAAGATTCGCCCCGTCTTATGGACGACGAAATACGCGGCGCCGTGGGCGACGGTGAAGTCGCCGCCGCCGTAGCCCACCTCCGCCCGCACGCTGACTTCGTCCGTCAAGCGGCGCGCCGCCTGCCCGTCGAATCGCTGCGCCAGCAGCACACCCCGCCCCGAGTGCCCCTCCAGCCAGACGAGCGTCCGGCCATCGGTATCAAACCGCGCCGCCTCCAGCCGAATCCCCTCCGCCAGACTCCCCGGCGAGACGCCGCTTCGCCAAAGTCCAAACGGCGCTTGCTTTCGCTCCACGATTCCTCCCGGCATTGGGTTCTCAAACGAATGCCCGGATTGGCCGCCCGTCCGGTGATGTTGGCCGTTTCGCCCTCTCGGGCGTGCTCGCTCTCCTGGCGGCAACTCTTAGAGATACCAGTTGACGATGTTCTCCAGCATCTCTTGCCGGCCGCTTTGGTTGGGGGCGATCTCTCCTTTGTCGAGCATGTACTTTTCGAGGGTGTTGAAGTCGGCCTTGCCGGACTCGACTTCTTTGCCGATCCCCCCGTCCCAACTGGCGTAGCGCTGTTTCACGAAGTCGTCCAGCGCGCCGTCCTTGCGCATCGCGGCGGCGATCTTCAGCCCGCGGGCGAAGGCGTCCATCCCGCCGATGTGGGCGTGGAAGAGATCCACCGGCTCGAAGCTCTCGCGGCGGAGCTTGGCGTCGAAGTTGACGCCCCCCGGCGCCAGGCCGCCGTACTTGAGGATCACCGACATGCTCTGGGCGGTGAGATAGAAGTTGGTGGGGAACTGGTCTGTGTCCCAGCCCAGGAGCAGGTCGCCCGTGTTGGCGTCGATCGAGCCCAGGGCGCCTTGCATTCCCGCGTACTCCAACTCGTGCATCATCTCGTGCCCGGCTAACGTGGCATGGTTGGTCTCGAGATTGAGCTTGAAGTGATCCAGCAGGTCGTACGCCCGAAGGAAGTTCAGGCAGGCGGCGGCGTCCGAGTCGTACTGGTGCTTGGTCGGCTCTTTCGGCTTGGGCTCGATCAGGAACTGCCCGGTGAAGCCGATCTCCTTGGCGTAGTCGACCGCCATGTGCAGGAACCGGCCGAGGTGATCCAGCTCTCGCTTCATGTCGGTGTTGTAAAGGTTCTGATAGCCTTCGCGGCCGCCCCAGAAGACATAATTGACGCCGCCCAGCTCCTTCGTCACCTCCAGGCACTTCTTCACCTGCGAGGCCGCGAAGGCGAAGGCGTCCGCGTTGCACGAGGTGGCGGCCCCGTGCATGTATCGCGGATTGCTGAACAGGTTAGCCGTCCCCCAGAGCAGCTTAACGCCGGTGCGCTCCTGCTCTTCCTTGAGCACCTTGGCCACGGCGTCGAGGTTCTTGTTCGTCTCGGCCAGCGTGGCGCCTTCGGGGGCGACGTCGCGATCGTGAAAGGCGTAGTAGGGGGCGCCGAGCTTTTCGATGAGCTCGAACGCCGCCCGCACGCGGTTTTGAGCGTTTTCGACCGAGTCGCTCCCGTCGTCCCAGGGGCGGACCATCGTGGCGGCGCCGAAGGGGTCGCTACCCGTCCCGCGGAAGGTGTGCCAGTAGACGACGCTGAAGCGGAGATGCTCCTTCATCGTCTTCCCCTCGACCTCCTCGGCCTCGTTGTACCAGCGGAAGGCGAGCGGATTGCGGGACTCGGGACCTTCGTAGCGGATTTTTTCGATGTCGGGAAAAGCAGCCATGGCGGTCTCGCACGAGGAAGGGGTGAGCCGGTTCCTTGGACGGAATCTTGCCGCATTTGACGCGGCGGCACAAGCGGGCGCCGGCAGCGGAATCTGCGGCAAGAATTGGCGCTGGATTTGCACCAACTCCACCTTTTGAAACCAGTCCGTGCGGGGATTTCGAGCCTACCGCTTGCCGGGCGAGGGCGCACGGTGCGCCGCCGTCATAGGCGGGCGGATTCCAGGGAGAAGAAAGCCATGACGCGTTTGGGAAAGAATTGCAGCCTTGCCGTTGCGGCAGTGCTGGCGCTACTCATTGGCATGCCGGCCGTCGCCCAAGAGGCGGATCGCGATGTCGATGTCGAAGTGAAGGCGCCGCGGGCGGACCGCGAAACGGCCGACGAGCCCGAGCTGGAGATTCGCCGTGAACGGGAAGGCGAGGAGCGAGAGACAGAGATCGATCTCAACCCGCGCGGCCTCGTGGAGATCATCGCGGCCATTCGGCAACTGCGGCTGGAGGTCGCGGAGCTGCGACGGGAGCTGGCGGAGATCCGCGGCGATCGCGAGCCGCTCCTCAACGTCCGCGAGCGGAGAGAGGGAGATCGAGGCCGGCTCTTCGACGGCGAGCGTCGTGAGGAGCGAGCCGAGCGTCGCGGCGAACGCGACAGACGCGGCGAACGCCGAGAGGAGCGACGGGAGGAACGCCGCGACGATGACGAACGTGAGGCCCGCGACGATCGCGAGCGACCCCGCGAAGACGTGCGGGAAGACCGGCGCGAAGATCGTCAAGACCGCCGTGAGAATCGCGAGGAGCGACGCGAGGAGCGACGGGAAGAGCGACGCGAGGAAGCGGCCGAAGAAGTTGATGAGTAGCTTCGATCCCCACTACGACCATCTTCGGCTTTCGCCGCGCCGCTTGCGGTTCCTTTCCCTTGCGGCGCGGCTGCGGTAAGCTGG
>JAHWKS010000046.1 GCA_019347795.1 Planctomycetota bacterium
GATTCGGCGGCGGCGGGTTCTTTGAGGTGAAGGATGGTCTCACCGATGACCTGAACCTAGGAGTTAAGAAGGATTCCGCCGCCAAGCCGGCGCCGCAAGCTCAGCAGCCGGCGCCGCGCGTCGAGCGACCTGCGTCCCCGGCGGCCGAAAAAGTCGAGCCGATCACCGTCACGCCCCGCGAGGGCGAGACGCCGGCGGAGGCCTGGAATCGCCGCTTCGCCGAGGCGGAGCAAGACCTGAACTCGGCTGCCGTGCGGGAAACCGCCCGCCGTTTGATGCACAAGCAGCAGTTCGATGAGTTGATCGGCATGCTTCAGTCCGCCATCCGTCACGGCCAGGCGCAAACCTGGATGTACGAAGCGATGAGCCTGGCGATGCAGGCCGCCGGCGCGCCGCAGGAAGAGCTGGAGCGGGCGCTCATGTCGGCGGTGGACTTCAGCGAAGACCTGGGCACCGTGATGTTCGTCGCGGCGTACATGGGACGCGTGGGTCTGGAGGAGCGGGCCCTTTCCCTCTTCCGCGACGTAGCCGTTGCGGTCCCGCACCGGCACGAGCCTTACCTCCACGGGCTGACTCTGGCGCAGCGGGCCGGCGATCAAGACGCGATTCAATGGGCGTGCTTGGGAATCGTCAACCGGGCCTGGCCCAAAGAGGAGCGAGCCGTCCTGGACAAGGCGCTCCGCGCCGCCGAAGCATTGCTCATCGAGATGCGCCGCGACGGCCTTACGGAAACGGCCGATGAGTTCGAGCAGGCCCTGCGCGCGGCGCAGGCCCGCGATGTGCGAATCGTCGTGACCTGGACCGGCGACGCGGATCTCGACTTGCTGGTCGAAGAGCCGTCGGGCGCCGTCTGCTCGCTCCGCAATCAGCGCACCGTCGGCGGGGGAGTGCTCTTGGGCGACACCTACGCCGGCGGCCAGGGCGCCGGCATTGACGGTTATCGCGAGGTTTACGAGTGCTCCCAAGGGTTTGACGGCGTCTATCGCTTGCTGCTGCGGCGGATTTGGGGCAAACCCACCGCCGGACAGGCGACGATCGACATCTACACCCATTACGGCACGCAGCAGGAAACGCGCATCCACAAGCAGATTCCCATCGGCGAAAAAGACGCGCTGATCCTCTTCGACCTGGCGGGGGGCCGCCGGGTGGAGCCGCTGGATCAGGCGCAGGTCGAGCAGCTTGCTCGGGCCCAGTTCGAGGTGAATCGGGAAATCCTCGCCCGGCAACTGGCGCAGACGGAGGATTCGCGTGCGTCGCGCTCGCTCGCCGCCGATCGCGACCGCCGCGTTCGCGCGGGCGCCTTGCCTGGCGGGCCTCGCCGCGGCGTCGGATTCCGGCCCGTGATCACGACCTTGCCGGAAGGGACGAACTTCATGGCCACCGCAGTGATCTCGGCCGACCGCCGCTACGTGCGAGTCGAATCTTTTCCGCTCTTCTCGCTGATCGGCGACGTGACAACCTTCAACTTTGCGACCGGCAATACCGGCGGGGGCAACTAAGCCGGCGTGGCGATGCGTCTCTTGCAAGCGCAGCCTCGCGTCACCCTGGCGTACGGCCACGCCCACTTCGGAGGACGGCGGCTGCTCCGCGAGCCAATCGGGAGCGTAGCTGTCGTACGGGTTGCGGAGTGACAAGTGCTCCATGCCGGAACAATGCCACGAGACGCCAACATTTGCACTTGCGCAAGTTCGCAGTCGATGGCGTTGATCTCTACCCGAGAGACGACGGCAGGATCGACGAGTTGCCGCGCGATTCCTGGGGGCCACTTAGCCTCCGCACCGCGGTCAGCCGATTGGCGGCGTTTCGATCGGATTGGTTCTTCGCTGTGCATGACCGTAACCGGTGCGGAGCGCGAATCCGCTCGCCAGGCAGGTCGTAACGCTCAGCGCCGCCGCACAAATCGGGCCGAGAAGGGGTTCGCGGGGTCGCCAGGGTGGAACTCTGGCGGGTGCTGGTGGCAAGCGCGGCGTGGACCGAACGACCATGGCAGCCAAGAGCGAGCGTGAGGAACGAACGCTCGATCGCCCAACCCTACGCAGCAGCACCAGCCAGGGTTTGCGGAGAGCAGCGGAGCAAACCCTGGCGACCCCTAAGTGGCCGGAGGGAAACAGCTGCAACAAACACACACAAGCCGCCCCGGTGGACCGGCATCGGGTATTCCTTGGGACCGGGTTTCCAAGGTAACTCATCCTGGAGAGCATGTACGAAGCATTTTCAAGAAAATGCGGTTGCGCCCCCGATCGGCCCTGGCAAGCTCAAACTTCCACTTGTATATATTACATAAGCCTTCTCTTCTGAAAGTGAAAGTTTTCCCGAGTGTCGCAATCCATTTCCGGAAGCTGCCCCTACGGATTTCGGGCAGCGAAGCGGGAGGAACTCTCGTGGTCGCAACCGTAGATGACGCAAGGGTGTATGCTGGCGTACTAGCGTCGGCCAACGGGAGGGTGACCCGTCGTGCCCGCCTTTTTATTTCGCTGCCAACGAGCGCGCTACTAGTGGTCGTCGGCGGCTCAAAGCTTCTCGGCGACGGAGAGATGGTTTGGGGGGGAGCCGTAGCGGGGTGCGCAGAATTAACATGTGCGGCGTTTCTGGTTTTCCGTCCCACGGCGCGGCTAACTCAGTTTCTTCTGCTCTCGCTAGGATCGCTCTTCTTGGGCGCGTCGTTTCTTGGTTTCCTGCGGAACCATGCGTGCAATTGTTTTGGTACGATTGAATTGACGCCTATCGACCGCTTGATCGTCGCGGCCTTGGTGTTTGCCTCTGGTTTGCTCCTCTTGGACGATTTGAGAAAACCTTGGTTGGCCGCCCTGCTAGGCTTGTTGGTTTCCACGGGCGTGGGAGCGGAGTTCTATCTTGGCGGAAGCGATGAAAGCGCGATTCTCGGCGCCACGATGCCGGCACCTTTGCGAAGCGGAGAATGGTCGGTTACTGTTGTGCGACCGACATGCCCGGCGTGCTACGATCACCTTCGAGACGGCCCGAAGCTCGGGTCGATGAGGCCAGACGCCAAAACGGCTCTTCTTGTTCTGGGCGCCGGCGAACCCCGTCTTGAGGAATTCGCCCGCCATTTTGACCTGACGCTAACCTTACGTAAAAAGGAAGCGATAGGGCTTCGAACTCCGTTTGAGGTTCATTTGCGGAACGGTCGAGTAGTTTGGAGAAGCGACGATGCAAACTCACTCTAAGTCCAGGTTGAGAATTGCTGTCTCGGCTGTCTTAGGGCTTCTGCTCCTGACAATGGCTTACCGGCTCGCCTTTTCGGGCGGTTCGGATCCGAGTTCTCCATTGATTGCGGCGCCGCAAACTCTCTCTTTGGGACCGGTCGATCCCGTCTCCGGCTTCGAACACCGCTTGCGAATAACGAACGTGTCCGACGAGTTGATCAGGATTGACGAATTTATCACGTCGTGTACGTGCGCAGATATTTCGCCTTCAGCGCTCGCAATCGAGCCGGGAAGTGACGAAACTGTGGTTCTGAATCTAGACCTGCCGCGATACGTGAAGCCGAGAGCAGAGCAGATCATTCGCGGCGACGTGCAGGTTACGCCTGTCGTGGCGGGCAAACGCTTGGATACTTGGAAGATCGACCTCGCGATAATCCGTCCAAAGATCATGACGACGGTACGGGAGCTTGATTTCGGCACGATGTATGAGGGAGATGTCGTAGCGACGTCGCGTGGAAACGTGTTCGTGTCAAGCCAGATTCCCGAGCCGGACGTTCGGATTTCCAGCGCCGCGCCGTTCATTTGTCGCGCGGAGCTGAAACGTCGCCCGGAAGACGAGGAGTCTTATCGCGAATATGAAGTGGAGGCAACGGTTTCAACCGGCGCTCGTCCGCGCGTCAAGGAACGCTTTACCTTGGTTGTCGAGTCGCCGACGGCGCGCGTCGCCATTCCATGCGTGGCGCGATTTGACTCGGGAATTCGTTTCCACGTAGCCGACCCTCCTCCTACTATTCTTTCGAGCGAGGATGAGGTTGTATGGGAAGTTCGAGCCTACAGCGCAACAGAGGCAGTTGAGTTTCTCGATGCCTCGCTTGAATGCGAAGCTGACGCGGCCGAGTGCTCAGTATCGGCCGGATACGTCCAAGACGATTCGTGGCGCCTGACCTGCCGAGTCGTCCCTCGGCGCGTAGGCAACATTTCTTCCACTCTCTCACTATCCGTTACGCTCGCTAGTGGAGAGAGATTCTCGACTGTCAAGAAATTCGCGTTTTACGTTCCCACCTCCAGCGAGGAATGATATGTTCGCGGCAATCGTATTGTCCGTACTTGGCCAATCCCCTATGTCACTTGACGCGGTGATCGCCGCCTGGGAAGCGCGATACCGCGACAGCGGCGCCATAGAGGTCATGGCGGAGGGCGAGGTGATCACCACGCCGGTTTTCGTCGCTGGCTTGCAAGTGCCCACGGATAAGCTCTCGGACAAGCCGCTCCCCGTGGTGCTTCATGCCAAGATTGATTTTGCAGGCGAGCGCGCATGGCTGCGACGCGATGAGTTCGAATGGAACGCCCCGGCGCAAGCCTTCCAGCGAAAGATCACGGAGACGACGATAACACCGGACGGGACATCGGTCCGTTTCATTGATCCCAAGACCGATGCCTCAACAACGCGACTCTATCACGACCCATCGGCGCGTCAACGAGTCAAGCGGATAGATGTGCAGGCATTGTGGTTAAGCAGCGGCGTTGTGACGCCCGGCGACCCTGCCGCATCGCTCTTCAAGTTGCCAGATTACAAGTTGGCTCGCCAACAGCGCCGGTGGTCGATTGTTCCCGACGACCCAGAAAGATCGAAAGGGAGAATCGAAATCACCATCGCAGGCCTGACGCCCTCCGGTCCCAGTTACAGTGTTCACGTTGACGCCAGCGATCAGTATGTCGTTCGGGCTTTGGTGGAACGCGATACTCAGGATCGGGTCACGAGTGAAATTCGCATTCGCTACAAGCGCGCAGAAGGACTGCTGTTGCCGATCGCATGGGAGACTTCCGCCTTCGCCGCGGAGAAGCTCATGATCCATGAGGAAATTAAGGTGAGGCTTTATCGAACGAATTGTCAGTTTTCCGATTTCCCATTTGCCCCGCAGGACAAGCGGTGATGTGCCGCTCCGTCTTGCATGGGCACTTACTTTAAGGAGTCCGAAGATGAAATCCCTAGCATGTATCTTGTGTATTTCGACGTTCGCATTAGGGTTTCCAAAAATTCTAGGAGGCCAGTGCGTCTACGATTGCTATGAGGTGCTTGAAATGTGCGGCGTCCAGAGCGGCACCCCTTATTGCTACCAATTCGAGGAGCAGACCGGGCGCCTATTATGGAGTCCCGGGGGTGGTGCGTTGGGCGGGACGCCTGCTTCGATGGATTGTTTGGACGGGGATACTCAGCAACAGGTCACCACGTTCACTGGTTGCCCGGGGGACTGCGACGCAGATGAACTCCCGCAGACGTGCATGCCAGTGACGCCGGTCGGGACTATCGGATTCGGGTGCTACTACTGTTACAACCCGTAGTTCGTGTTCCAAACATCCGCATTAGTGGCACCGGGGATTTGTCGCAGATGCGTCGGATCGCCGTCAGTTGAGTTGGCACACGTGGGGCATGTCCCCGCACACGCCGAGCACCACCGTTTCCTTTGCGAGGTCGATTGAAATGTCGCCGCTCCGCACTTCGGCGTTGCTTTGGGTGATTCTTGGAGGAAACCTGGTCCTCGGAACCGGCGCGCGGGCCGACGAGCCCGATGAGTTGCGGGAGGCATGGAATGCTCGGCTGCGGGAATGTAAAACGGTTACCTATGGCGCCGTGGCCATTCGAATAAAGAACGAAACCCCGGCGGCAAAGCAAACCGAGTTGCGGATTCACGCGAGGATGAACTGCGAGGCTCGCAAGTTTCGATTCGAAGTTGGCGAAAATACACAGCGACCGACCACTGTGCTTATCGCCGACGAGTCCGCTTTTCACACCTGCACGCGAACCGCAGACGGTTGGGAAGTCGCTTCAGCGCGGTCGATTGAGCGCGATTCGAATTGGCTGCACGTCTACCCCTTTCTGCTGGCCCACGGCGTTGTTCCATTGCCTCCCTTCGAGGCTCCGCGGCTTAACAAAGGCCAAGGCGAGCAGCGTCCGTCTCGCCGAAGGCTTTCGCCCGTCGCGGAGGCTACCTTCAGATTTCCTGGGAAGGAGCCGATGAATGTCGAAATCGGGCACAACGCCGAGGGGCTTGTGTCGCGGTACAGCGTGTCGAGCAAGGAGCAACGACTCCTTGAGATCCACAATACATATCAGCGCCGCGACGGCGCGGTGCGATTGGACAGGTTTCGAGTTTTCGTCTTCGCTTCGGGCGGCGCCCTGGCGACAAGATTAGATGGCGACGTGGAGCATTTCGTCCTAGATGCGCCAATGGGGCTCGAAATTGCTGCAAAACCGGTGTCATCAAGGGAATTGACGGCGTCTCTAGATGGCCTGATGAACAAGACAGTGAAGGTTGAGATTGCGATGACCGCCGATGGCCTGACGCGTGCAATTCAGAGCGCCTGCGGTAACGCGCTCCAAGTTCGAGCCGATGCTGAGGCCCTCGGCGCCGTGCCGACCACCGATGGACGAGCCCTTCTACTCGAGCCGGGGGATGCGCCGCTTTCGGAACTCTTGTTCCGTGATCTGCGGCAAAACCATATGGACTTTCGCTTTGACCTGCACGGAATCACGATCATCCCGCGCGCCCTAGCTTGGAAGGAGGCGGAGTTCGTGGAGTACTCTGCCGCCGAATTTGGATTAAGCCCCGCCGAGTTGCGCGACCACATTCAGCGTACAGCGCCCGTCAATGACGATTGGTCCGATGTCGGCGGCCCGGCACAGATGTTCGTAGACGAGGAGCGTGGCGTCGTTGCCGTGTTTCACGCACAGTCCGACCATTTCCAATTCCGACACACGCTTACAAACCTGCCTAGGGACGAAGAGTGAAGAAATTCCTGCTTGCCACATTTCGATTCCTGATTTGTTTCATCGCATGCTACGCGCTGCCGCCGGCGTTGCAGTCGGCCGATGCGATTCGGCCGGTGACCGTGGTGCAGGTCGATGCCGCCGAAACGTGGATCGGTGAACTTTCCGCCAATCAGGGACCCACCTGGGTCATCCGCCACGCCGCCGGACTACGGAAGGTGAACCTCGCGTCGGGAGATGTTTCCGACATACCCATGACTAATCAGGGGGCGCTTCGCAATAGTACGCGGTCACGGTTTATTTCGCCGAACGGCAAGACCTTCGCGTACTCGGCTGACGGTGAAGGCGTGACGTTCGCCCACGTTGATGATGGAGGCATTATCGCCCGTGCGGATTCAAAGGAACTGTTCGGGCATCGCGCTTGGCCGTATTCCACGTATTTGTCGGAAGACGGCACTTACTGCATTTGCCTCGATGTTTCAAACGGGGGGACGCGGCTTTCGCGCGTGGATCTTATTCCCACCGCGCGTGTCGCGGCATCCCAACAGTTGCCGCGTGTACATGACTTAATCGTCGAGGACCGGGGAATGGAGTGGGTGGTCGTGGCCCCGCCTGGCCAATTTCATCGGGGCGCTCGCTTCCTTCAACTCTTCGATCGTGATCTTCGTTTGGTAAGTAAGCAGGAACTGCATCAACCCTGGTTCGTATCCGCGATCGGTAGATACGGGCGTGACAGCGCTCCTCTGGTTCTCCTGAACGAAACTAGGCGCAACGTGTGGCAAGTGGTCGGCTACCGTGACGGGAGATGGGCGACCGTTTGTTCCGGACCTCTTCCCGCACAGCATCAGTGGCGTGGAATGGTGACCGCCACGATTTCGCCCGATTCCCGATGGCTGGTAGTGAGTCCCATGGCGGGAGCGCCGACGCTGGCGGTCTGGTCCGTTCGCGAGGGCGCCCTGAAGCGCGTGGTCCACCTGGAAGGCGGCGTACACGAACTCCCTACCGACGGCATGATCCTGCGTATCGTCTTCTCCCTGTCCGGCGAATTCTTAGCCGCCTCCGATAAGAAGAATGCATATCTGCTGAGATTTGCTGAGCTTGTCGAGGATGATTCAGGCAGCACCAGAAGACAAAGCGCGGCAACTGGACACTAGCGCAATTGCGGCTGATTCACTCCGCCCTTTGGCGCCAGCCAACTCAACCACCTCGCTGCGACCCTCAGTTGGCGCAGCAAGGTCTTGAAGGTTGAGATGCCTTTATCGACGCCGCTAAGTCGTGTTCAAAACGGGAACTCTTGTTGCGTTAGTGGTTGCCCCGGCTTGGCAAGCGCGGGCGCGACGCGGTCTCTTGGCCTGTCGAGAGATGCCGGTCCGCTCAACTACTCTTTTACTGTTTTAGGTCTTTTCGTGACACGGCGCTCACTCCGTGACGGCGAAAGCGTGGTTCTAGACGGGGAAGTCGGCGTAGTCGTGTCGCCTGCCGAAGGCAGAACGCTGCAGATTCGCACAGAATCGAGAATCATCATCTCGTCGTCGCTCGACGACAAAGACTTCCAATCGGAAATCTCCATAGAGCGGAAGCCTTCCTGAGGCCGAGCCTGTAACACCACGCCTCACACGTGGTCCCGCCAGTCGGCGAAATTTTCTGCCACGAAACCCGTTTGACTCTATGGACTTGCGGCCGACGAACTGACATTCTTAAGAGAATTCATGTCCGCGGCAGGGCGTCTCCACGACTACTAAGATAGGGGAAGTGCAGCCCGCAAGTCGGGTCTCGTCGTGCACTTCTCCAATGCGGCCTCGTGTTGATGTGGGCCGCAATCCGGCCGCTTCCGTGATCGCCTTAACCGAGAAGAGGCACTGCGTGCCTCATCGCGAGCTGGCTGGGACGCCCGCCTTCGGCTGCAGTTGCGGCGACGGCGTTCTTCGTGTTGCGTGCGTTCGTGGCGGATCCCAGAACGCATGCTTTTTTGTCCTTTCCATTGCCAAGGGCAGGAGACAGGAGATGAACCACTCGTTTCGTTTTGATGAACCAGCGTCCATTCCAACTCCGATGCTGCGCCGCGTCCTGCCGGCCATGGTGCAGCTCTGGCGCCGTTACGCTTGCGCTCAGGCCGCGCAGCGCGATGCGTGGGAGTTTGCGCTGCCTGGAACTTCTCTCACGGGCATGGGACTCGGCCCAGAAGAAGTCCGGTGGTTGGTTCGCGCTGAATATGTCCTACTTCGTCCGTCGAGGACGTGTCCCCGAGCCGCGACTGCACAGAGGCTGTCGGCTTGGAGTTCCCTTGAGGAAGTGGAGGTTGTGATCGGCGAATCGGGAGCGGCTCTGGTCGAAAGCATCCTCAATGCGTGCGAATTGGACGTTATACCTGGGAAGCACGACGAGAAGTACGCGTCCAAGCCCCGCTGGGACGCGGAGCGACGGGAGCTGTGGTTCGACGGCGTTCTCGTGAAGCGATTTAGAAAGCCTGGCCCCAATCAAGAACTCATCCTCGCTGCGTTTGAGCGGCAAGGGTGGCGCAAACGCATCGACGACCCACTTCCGCACGACGAAGACATTTCGCCGGTCGATCGGCTGCACGACGCCGCGAAGCGTCTGACGGCAAGCCTCGCCGTACCCCTTCTCAAATTTGGCGGGGACGGAAAGGGGACTGGCGTGTGCTGGAGGAGTTTGGCCCCCCCTCCGCAGGACGAATTGTGAGAATTTTTTATGAATCGCCTCCAAGCGACCCTAGCCTAAAGGGCCGGCGTTTTATGGCGACTTGGCAATCAGCCCGGCACGCGGTCGCTACGCCAATTCGTAGAGCGGCGTCAGTTTGTCGCGGAGGTAGTCGGTCAGCGGTTTGTGGTCGAGGGGCTTGCCGGTGATGCGCTCAACAAGCTCGCCGGCGGCGTACCGTTGGCCGTGAGCGTGGATCTTGTCGCGGAGCCATTCTCGCAAGAGGAGGAACTCCCCGCGGGCGAATTTTTTCTCCAATCCGCCGAGATCCGCGTCGGCCTGGCGGAAGAGCTGTGCGGCGTAGAGATTGCCGAGCGAATAGGTGGGAAAATAGCCCATTAGGCCGGCGCTCCAGTGGACATCCTGGAGGACGCCGTCGGCGTCGTGCGGCGGCTCGATGCCAAGGTACTGCCGGTACTTGTCGCTCCAGGCGCCGGGGAGGTCGCTCACCGAGAGGTTGTCGTCCAGAAGGTCCTGCTCCAGCTCGAAGCGGATGATGATGTGCAGGTTGTAGGTCGCCTCATCCGCCTCCACGCGGATCAGCGACGGCCGCACGTCGTTCACCGCGAAGTAGAACTGGTCCAGCGGGACGCCGTCCAGCGCGTCGGGAAAGGCCTGCTTGGCGGCCGGGAACAGGAACTCCCAAAACACGCGGCTGCGGCCGACCATGTTCTCCCACATCCGCGACTGCGACTCATGGATGCCCAGCGAGACGTAACGCCCCGGCGGCAGGCCGAACTGCTCGGAGGGCAGCCCCTGGTCGTAGACGCCATGTCCCGCCTCGTGCAGGATGCTGAAGAAGCCCGAGGGGAAGAAGCGCTCGTCGTACCGGGTGGTGATCCGCGTGTCGTGCGGGCCGAGACTGGTGCAGAAGGGATGGTGCGTCACGTCCAGCCGGCCGCGAGGGAACTCGAAGCCGATCCGCGCCGCCGCCTCTTTCCCCAGCGCCTCTTGCGCGGCGACGGGGTAGATGCGCTCCAGGATCGACACCGGCGCGGTGCGGCCGCTGTCGGCGATGGCCTGCACCAGCGGCGCCAAGTCGTCGCGCAGGGCGGCCAGCACGCGGCGGATAGTCGCGGTCTTCTCATCCGGCTCGTAGAAGTCGAGGAGCGCGTCATAGCGGCAGTCCTCGTAGCCGAGCGCGTCCGCCTCCTGCCGTTTGAGCGACACGGTCTGCGTGAGGATCGGCGCGAAGGCGGCAAAGTCGTTGTTCTTGCGCGCCAGGACCCACACCTGCTGACCCCGCACGCTGAGACGGGTCAGCTCCTTGACCAGCGATTCGGGGAGCTTCGTCTTTTTCTCGTACTCTCGGCGCATCTGGCGGATGGTGCAGCCGGCCTCGCTGTGCGGGTCGGCCGCCAGCGGAGATTCCGCCAACTCCGCCAGCCAATCCCCGAGTCGCGGATCGGTATGCCGCTGATGGATCAGCCCCGCCAGGTAGGCGACCTGCTCCGCGCGATACTCGCCGGCCTCGGGCGGCAGGTAGGTTCGTTCATCCCATTCCAGGAGTTGCTGCGCCGACTCGAGAATCGCCGTCTCTCGAGCGTGGGCGCAGATCTTGTCTAACATGGCCTGATGCGGATCCGTCATGCCTTTTCCTGAATGCTGGTTACTGCGGCGCCGGGCGACCTTGGCGGATCGCGGCGGCGACTTGCTCGAAAGCGATCTTAGCTTGGTTGAAGATATCGGTGCGGCGAAGAAAGCCGTGAACGAGGCCGTCGTAGCGAACCAGTTGCGTGGGAACGCCGGCCGCGGAGAGACGCTTCGCGTACGCTTCGCCTTCGTCGCGGAGCGGATCGTAAAAGGCAGTCATCACCAGCGCCGGCGGCAGGTTGCTCAGGTCGGCGGCGCGAAGCGGCGAGGCGTACGGCTGCTCGCCGTCGGCGGGCGAGCTCAGGTATTCACGCCAGAACCACTCCATCGTGTCGCGCGTGAGATAATAGCCTTCGGCGTTCTCGCGGTAGGATGCGGTGTCGAAGTTGGAATCGGTGATCGGGTAGATCAGCACCTGCATGGCCGGCTTCGGACTGCCGCGATCGCGAATCATCAAACACGCCGCCGCCGCGAGATTGCCGCCGGCGCTGTCTCCGGCGACGGCGAGCTTGCCCGCGTCGATTCCCAACTCCTCCGCGTGGGCGCCGGCCCAGCACGTCGCGGCATAGGCGTCTTCGGCGGCCGCGGGAAACTTGTGCTCGGGCGCGAGACGATAATCGACCGAGACGACCACCGCGCCGGCCTCTTTCGCCAAGTCGCGGCAGAGCTTGTCATGCGTGTTGATGCTCCCCAGCACCCAACCGCCGCCGTGAAAGTAAACCACGCCGGGCGCCGGCCTGTCGCTCGTGTCCCGATAGATGCGGATCGGGATCTCGCCGCCCATACCCGGAATGCGACGGTCCTCGATCGAAGCGATTTCCGGCGGGACGCCCAGCGCCATCACCGACGCCTCCATGTGCCGCCGCGCCTCATCCAGCGGCAACGCGTGCGGCGGAGGCGCGCCGGCAAGCTGATGGAGGAATGCTTGAACTTGCGGATCGAGCGGCATGAATCAACGTGGGGGGAAGGCCGTGACTTGGAACGGACGTGTCCATGAGGACCTTCACGGCTGAGGCTCGTTTGGCAGGAATTGCTGGATTCGTTCTTCCCGAATCCGATGCAACAGGTTCTCAAATGTTCCTTCCACCGCGCCGGTGAATACTAAGACGCCTATGCAGTCAATGCTCTTCGCTGCGGAATTGCACCTGCAGGGCGCCGAGCATCTTGGTGATCTGCTCTTCCTTGCGGCTGATGAACAGCACGTTTTCCAGCACGATGGCGCGGCGCTCGCTGCTGGGCTGCAGGATCAGCCGCCCGGAGCGGAGCAGGAAGTACTCGAAGACGTCGTTGATCTCCTTGTCGATCCGCAGGTTGGGCGCCGAGAACCGCTTGAGGTCGCTCAAGATGCCGTGGTGGTGCAGCAGTTCGTTCGGACGGACTTCCCAGTAATCGAAGCGGACGGTGATCATCACCACGAGAAACAGGACCGCAAACAGCCCGGAGACAATCCAGTAGAAGGTGGCGTTCGCCACGGGCCGCACGCCGCCGAAAAACTGCCCCAGTGCGGGCAGCACGTCCGGCTTGAGGATGAAAAGCACGGCGCC
>JAHWKS010000047.1 GCA_019347795.1 Planctomycetota bacterium
GACCACCGGGCCCGGCGCCTCCACGTCGCCGCGGATCAGGAGCATCGTCTGCTTCTGCTCGAGGACGGCCGGATCGCGCGGCAGCGGCCAACGCATGTCGTGCGGCGCCACCACCAGCGAGCCGACGGCCGTCGCCGGCGAGTAAAAGCTCCAGCTTTGCTCCAGGCCGGCGATTGCGTTCTCCAGTTCTTGAAAACGGGACTTCTCCTTCGGATTCATCCCGGCGACGACCGTCTTGGGTATGACATAAATCGGCTCTGGATGGCCCTGCTTGCGCCGGACCGACACCAAACGCGCGTGTACCGAATCGAAAATTCGCCACCGCTCCTCAACCAAGTCGCGTGCAGGCTCGCCCTCGCTGGCAAAGACGACGTTCCCCGGTTGCCCATTGGCGAAGAACGCCTGAAAGCGGTAGTAGTCGCGAATTGTGATCGGATCGAACTTGTGCGTATGGCACTGCGCGCACTCAAACGTGAGGCCGAGGAACGCTTTCGCGGTGGTGTTCGCCACGTCGACCAGGAGATCATTGCGCTGGATCTCTTTGTCCAGCTCGTTGCCGCTGTAGCGGGCGGCCGCCAGGAAGCCGGTGGCGACGAGGTTTGCATCCCGGTACGGCGAGATTTCATCTCCTGCGACTTGGGCGCGGAGGAAGTCGTCAAAAGGCATGTCGCGGGCGAAGGCGTCGATCACCCAATCGCGATACCGCCAGGCGAAAGCGCGGTCGCGATTGTGCTGATAGCCGTTGCTCTCGGCCCACCGCGCCACGTCGAGCCAATGGCGGGCCCACCGCTCGCTGTAGGCCGGGTGCGTCAGCAGAAGATCGATCTCGGCCGCGGGATCGGCCGGATGCTCATCCGCGGGATCCGGCGGAAGTCCGAGCATATCGAGGGAAAGCCGGCGATGCAGCGTTTCACGGTTCGCTTCCGGAGCAGGCTCAAGTCCGAGTTGTTCGTGGCGGCGAGCTACGAACGCGTCCACGGGCGTGCGGACCCATTCGCGATTGCGAACCTCGGGAATGGCAGGCCGCCGGATTGGCTGAAACGCCCAGTGATCGGTTTGGGGAACGGGAGTCGGCAGCAGCTTCTCATCCCAATCGAGTCCTTCCTCAATCCACGCCCGAAGGAGGGCCAACTCTCGATCGTCGAGCCTCTCTCCGTCGGCGGGCATCTCGCCGGTGGAGACGGCTTGATACAGGCGGCTGTTCTCGGCGTCGCGCGGCGCGGTCTGGTTGAGCAATTCATCGAGCACGTCCAGGCGAACGCCCTCGGCTGCGTCCTCGCCGGCGTGGCACTCGAAGCAACGCGCCTTGAGGATCGGATACACGTCATCGGCAAAGGCGACGGTTCGCTCGGGCTGCGGCGTCGCTTCGTTCTCATACCTTGGCAGAGGAGGCAGTCCCAAGATCGCTTGCCATCCGTCGGCAATCGCGACGTCCCAGATTTGAATGCGATCTCCGAGTTCCGTTTTCCGGCCGGTCCCCACTCCGATCCAACGCACCTCGCGAATCGAACTCGATCCGCCCGCGGTTGCATCGGGCGAGGATCGGCGGTCCGGCGCGGGATCCACCCAAAGGTCGAGTTGATCGTACGGACGGTCCGCGCCCGGCGACGACTTTCCCAGCCGGCCGACGATCAGATAGTCGCGATCCCCGGTCAGCTTCGGCCCGAACGCTTGCTTGTCGGGGCGGAACCTGGCCATGAAGCGGTTCTCGCCTCCCTGGACGTGCAGTCCGAGATTCGGCACGCCCGAGCTATGCGTGCTGAAGTCGCCCCCTTCCGCCTCATCGAGCCAGAGAACCAGAAACTCGCCGTCGCCTTGGTCCGGGGCGTCGATCGACTTCGCGTCGTAACGCATCCGGTATCGGACGAACAACTCGTCGCCCGAGTAAGGCTCGCGAAGCGCGCGGCGAAGAGAATTGCTGCGAGCGAGGGTTCCCTGGATTTGGAAGCGGGGCTGGGCCAGTTCGCTGCGCTTCCAGTCGTCTTGCAGGACGGGCTCTTCCGCTCGCGCCGGCGGCGCGGGCCAACCCAGGACGATGACAAGCAGGAGCGACGCGCCGTTTTTCATGTCGCGAGTCAAGTTGCGGAATTCATGCAATCCGGAGCAATCGGGAACATCAACTGTCCGTCGGTAGTTCGACTTTGTCGTACACGTCCGTAAGCGACAGCTTGTAACCGATTGAGGTCAGTTCGACGACATCGTCTGCTCCGTGGAACTCCGAGAGCAACCATTGTCCGTTGTCTTGACGGACGTGTTGCTCGACGTGAACGCGGTCCTGGGCAATGACGAGGTACTCACAGAACGACGGGATTTTGCGGTAGTGCTCAAACTTCTTGCCGCGGTCGTAGCCTTCGGTCGAGTCTGAGAGCACTTCCACCAGGAGCGTCGGATTGAGGAGCGTATCCACCGCGGCGTCCTCGAACTCCGCCTTGCCGCATACCGCCGCCACGTCGGGATACGTGTACAGCCCGGTTTCGTCGATCTTGACGCGCATGTCGTTCTGAAACGCCATGCAAGGTCTTCGTTTGAGTTGCTGATGAAGGCTTGCAAAGACATTGCCGGCGATCAGGTTGTGCTCCTTGCTCGCGCCGGTCATGGCGAACATTTCGCCGGCGAAGTACTCGTGCTTGAGCTCCGACCGACGCTCGATGTCGAGATACTCGGCAGGCGTCAGATGACGTACCGGCTGCGGGGACATGGCGGCCTCGACGACAAGTAGTATCCCGTTAACAATTGCCCGACCCCATTCTACGAAGTTCTCGCAGCCCCGTGGCGTGAGAGGAGGGTTTTCGCCGCCGCTTTCTCCCACCAGCCGCAAAGCGCGTCGCCGAATGGCTGCGGGAGCGCTAGTGAATGCGGGAGCGCCGCCCTGTTACTTCGTCTTACTTCGTCGGCGGCAGAAGATGGGGGACGGGGGCGTCGGGGCCTTGCTCGAGGCCTTTGGAGAGCGGCGCGCGGGCCGGCGGCATGAGGATGCCGCCGCCGGCGGCTGAAGGGAGTACTTGCGACGGCGTGGGCGCCGCGCCCCACTCGCCGGTCGCTGCGGAGTGGGCGCCCAAAAGCGAGATCCGCACTTCGCGGCCGGCGCCGGCTTCCTCGCTCACCGGCGGCGTGCGATGGAGCGCGGCGGAGGCGAACTCGCCTCCCAGCGGCTCATCCGCGGCCGCAGGCGTCTCCCGCCGTCCGCTCATCAGGGCCAGGAGGCTGGCGGCGGGGGCCATCTGCGGATCGATCGACGAGGCCTGTTGCAGGTAGCCCACAGCCTCGTCGCGCCGCCCGGCCCGGTACAGGAGATAGCCGACGTTGTAATGCGCCGCCGCCGGCGCATGCACCGCGATTAAGTGCGCCAAGGCTTCTTCCGCCCGTCCGGCGTCGACCAGCACTGTCGCCAGGTTGTTGCGGTAGAGCGGGCTGGCGGGCTGCAGCTCCGCCGCATGCTGGAGCGAGCCGATCGCGCCGGCGAGGCGGTTCTGCCGCGCCAGGCACAGGCCCAAGTCGTTGTACGCCGCGGCTTCCTGAGGATGAGCCTGGATCGCCTGCCGATAAATCTCGGCGGCCCGCTCGAGGTTGCCCGCCCGGTCGTGCATCCGCGCGTAATGCACCAGGATGTCCAGGTCCTGCGGAGACTCCTCCAGGGCCTTGAGGTACAGCGCCTCGGCCTTGGCCACGTTGCCCTGGCTCTCGTGCATGCGGGCCGAGGCGATGAACAGCGCCGGCCCGGCTTCGCCGGTGGGCGTGGAGAGGCTCAGCTTATCGGGCGCCTTGACCACTTTCGGCTCGATCGTGAAGGCTTCCTTCGTCTTTTGAAAGGCGGAGGCGATGGCGCCCCCGACGACGCCGCCCGGCGGCTTTTCGGCCGAGTGCGCGGCGTCGAGCTGCGCCAGCTTGTCGAAGTCGTCATCGCCGGAGTGGGCGGTCACCGACACCGGCGGCGGCAGATCGGGCTTTCCCGCGAAGCTGGTCCAGGGAGATTTTCCGGCGCACCCGGAGAAGGCCGCCATTGCCAGCGCCGCCGCGGCCATGATTCGCCTGGTGTTCACGCTACTCCTCCGTGAGCGCCGGGCGCCCTTATCGCTAGTGAATCAACGACGCGCGCCTCCGCGGGCGCAGCCCCGTTCCTTCTTCATCGTCTTTGTGCGGGCGAAGGATTGAACCGGATTTGCGGTGAAATGCAGATGCTGGAGAAGCTACGAAGACTCCGGCTTTTCCGCCGGCGCCGCCTCTCCGCGGAAGCCAAGCCAAACGAGGGCGCCCCCCGCCGCCACGCCCACCGCGGCGGCCGCCAGCCACGACGCCGGCAGGTGCGTTGTCTCCTCGACGCCCCAGCCGCGGGCGGCCAGCTCCTCGCGGAACACCGCGAGCATCAGCAGGAAGCCGTTGTGGCAGGCGTGCAGCAGGATGCCCGGGAGAACGCTGCCGGAGTAGACCCGCACCCATCCCAGAATGAGGCCGAGGAACAGGCTCGGCAGCATCCGCTCCACCGCCAGGATGCTGGAGAAGACGTGAAACGCCCCGAAGAGGAAGGCGGTAATCGCCACCGCCTGCAGCGCATCGGTTCTGGCGCGCACGGCGCCGAAGAGGTAGCCGCGGAAGAAGAGCTCCTCGAACACCGCGGGCGTGATCGCCAGGCACGCCAGCACCAGCCAGGGCGAGGCGTCGGTCAACTGCTCCGCAAGCCGCAACGCGGGCTGGAGCGTCTCCTCATCCAGCGATACCAGTCCCAGCTTTCGATTCAGCAGGAAGATCTCATGGGCCAGCGGCCACAGCGAGAACCCGAGCACTCCCGCGCCAAGGAACTGCAGCGGCGAGGCTTTGCGAACCGCGAACCCGTCCCGCAGCGACACCCCGCCGAGATACGCGGCAACCAGCGGGAGCCCGCCGAACAAGACGGCTGTGACGGCCGCCGAACCCAGAAGCCGCGCAGCAAGCGGCGCTTCGCGGAACTGCGCCAGCCAGTTCGCCAGGAGCAGGTACGCGGGGAGCAGGACCGCCAGGCAGATCAGCGCGCTGGAGAGCGGCGCCGCGGTCCGCATGCTGGTCGGCCGACGGAGCCAGCCCGTCCATCCCTCTTCGGCGCCGAACAGGAGCGCGTCGGCCCCGAAGATTCGGGCGGCGGCATTGAGCGCCAACAATGCATAGAGCAACGTGGAGGCGACCGCCGCCGTCAGCCACAGCGGCTCAACGCCCCCTTGGAACATGTCGCGGGCGACAAGCACGATATTCGCCAGCGGCGCCACCGCCAACCAGCCGTTAAGCTCCAGTCCCGGTGTAAACGCCAAGAATCCCGGCGCCAGCGACGCCAGCGTGAGCGGAATCAGATACGCCTGCGCCTCTTTGAAGCTACGGGCGAAGCTCGTCACCGCCAAAAGCACGGCCGAGAAAAACGCCGCAAAGAGGATCGTCAGCAGAAACACCTGCACGACGACGGCGGCCTGGAGTCCCTCTTCGCCGAAGAGCAGCGGCGCCAGTCCGGAGCTGACGAGCGTGACGGCCATCGCGGCGAAGTTCACCGTCGCTGTGAGCAGGGCCACCGTCATCACCGCGACGTACTTCGCCAGGAGCAATCCCATCCGCGGCAAGGGAGCGGCCATGAGCGTTTCCAGCGTTCCCCGCTCACGCTCGCCGGCGGTGAGGTCGATGGCCGGGTACACGGCGCCGGTAATCGTCATCAAGATCAGGATCAGCGGCGCCAGGGTGGCGAAGGAGACGGCCGAAGAGCCCTCGCCCGCGATCGGCTGCCGGGAGATTTCCGCCAGGTGCAGCCGCGAGACTCCCAGCGGCTGGAGCCGCTCCTGGAGCCAGTGCTCGTTGACCGCCCGCAGCCGCTCCTCGACGTACCGCCGCGACGCCTCGCTCATGGGAGAGTCGGGCCGATAGATCAACACGCTGTCGATGGGGGCGAGCGAGTTCGGACCGTAGTCCCTTTCCGGCAACTTCACGCGAGCCGCCAGGTCCACGCGCAGCTCGCGCACGGCCCGCTCGAGATGGTCGCCGATGGAATACTCCACGGTCGGCCGCAGACGATCATCAGCGCCGCGCCCGTTCGCTGCGTTCTTCCGATCGCGCAGCAGCCGATCCCCCAGGGCGAGAAAGGCGTCGAGCATCTCGGCCTTCTCCCGCGACTCCACGCCGATGTGATAGGTGACCTGCCCCGCCGCCCCGACGCCCGACAGCAGATACCGCTGGAACGCGATGTTCAAGAGCGGATAGACCAAAAGCGGCATGAGCACCAGCGTGACGATCGTCCGCCGGTCGCGCAGCGTCTCCCGCAGCTCCTTTTGGGCCAGGCGTTTCCATCGGCCCCACGCCGGCGAATGAGACGGATTCAAAGGATCTGGACCAGTTGGTCATCGGTTTCGACGAACTTCTCCTTCTCAACCGCGGCGCCGTCGTTATAGAACAACGGGAGAAGGATTTCGAACCTGATCATGGGCGGACTTCACTTCCTCATCCGTGGCCCGGCGGTAGCCGATATGCCTGGTCCTCGAGCATCGGCAGGGCTTCGATGGGAACCTGATACACCTGGCCCGGGAAGCTCGTCACGCGCGAGCGGCGCGCCAGCTCGTAAAAGCCGCGAACCCGGTCGTTTTCGGATAAGAAGCGGACGAAGATCGACTGCATAATAGGGAACTCCCATCACGAGTATACCGTCAGCGGCGAGGCAAGGCAAAGCAGCCATGAAACCCGTTTCATTCGCCTGTTCGGACACGCTCCCGATGGCGGCACGCGGAGTTGCCGCGCAGATTCTCCATGTAGCGAACTGGCGTTCGTTTCACGTCGCAAGGCGACGATCGGCGCGACGGCGCATCGCATAGGACAGAATGCCGCCGAGGAGGCCGATGAAGGACGCCAGGAGATACCGGCAGATGGTGGAGCGTTCGTGCGAGCGGGGGACGTTTTTCAGGTGCGGCAGGTTCTCCAGGGGGCCGATCTCCTCGAGGAGCGCCTCGTCCATCCGCATAAAGCCGTGGCTGGCGGGCGTCCCGTCCTCGCCGAAGGAATAGAAATAGAGCGGAAATCGAGATGAGGATTGGTAGTAGACCGTTGTGCCCGGCTCCCCGCGCATATCGGGAATCGGCGGCAATGCCTCTTCGATCATCGACGCCAGGGGCTGAGGGAAAACCGGCGACCTGATCATATTCCGCCGGTCGAGCTCGTCGATCGCCAGCGTCCCAAGACAAGCCCACAGGAGCCCCAGCCAGAACGACCGCGCCGGCTGACGCGTCCCGGCTGCGAGACAGCCGGCGACGAGTAAGAGACAGAGAACCCCGTTCACGATCGCCGTGGCGACGTTGGGCGTCGGGTTCAGAAGCGCCCACAGCGCAACCGCGATCACGGCCACCGCGACGCCGAGCATCCGGAGCGTAAAGGTCAACACCACGATTCAACCAGCCTCAATGCGCTCCGCGAAAGACGACGGCTTACTCGAGGAAGATCCCGAGCAAGCCGCCATCGAACGCATTGGGAGCAACGACGACTGGGCGGGAGCGGTCGAACTGGAATGATCTTTCGCTACCCCCATCCATTCGCCTATTCGTAAAGCGTGAACTGATTGGCTCCTGTCGTGTCCCACGCTTGAATGCGACAGCCGGGCATCGCCTGTCGCAGCTCTTTGGCTGCGTCTTTAGTTACGTGGGGGCCTACGGTAAGGTACGTGAGCCTACGTAGCGGTTTTAAGCGAAGAATCCCAACATCCGTAACGTCGGACCAATGCATTTCGAGCGTTTGTAGGTTAGGCATGTTGGCGAGATGGATCATCCCATCGTCGGTGATTTTCGAACCCGCGATCGCGAGACGGCGAATAGAGCGTATTCGCGCGACCATCCGGATCCCGGCGTCGCTGATGTTCGTATCGCTAAGGCGAAGATGAGTTAGCTCCAAACCGGCAAGATGGTGCATGCCCCCGTCCGAAACCGATGTCCCGTCAAGATTGAGGCCCGTTAATTGGCGAAGGCTCTGCAAGTGGGCGAGACCGTCATCCGATACGCACGTGTTGAGAAGCTGAAGCGTTTCAAGATTCTTCAAGCTGCCCAAGTGTTGCACGCCGCCGTCGCCGATCGCGGGCCCCACAAAGACATCCAATCTCCTCAGATTCGCGAGCTCGGCCAAGTGCGTCATGCCGTCTGAAGTTACTGCGGTTCGCGTCAGTTGTAGATGCTCGAGGTTGGGAATTTGATCCAGGCGCCTCAGCATATCGTCATCGATGGTCGCGCCGGACAACGTCAGCAAGTGGAGACCCGTTGCGGAACCTAACCTCGCGAGTCCGTCGGATGTGACGCTGGTTTCGCTGAGACTTAGTCCCTGTAGCTCCGGAATCTCGGCGACATGCTCCATGCCCTTGTCGGTCACATTCCGGCCGCGTATCACGACGTGTTTGAGGCGGGGCAGCATCGCCAGTATCGGCAGATGAGCATCAGCGGTCTTGTCAGCATCCTTCAGGAAAATCCACTCGACGTAGGCGAAGGCGTCCTCGCCGATAACCATGTGGAAAATCTTCGGGCCGGGCGGCGGCGTCGCGTCGATATGTTCGCCGGCAAGCTGGTAATCATAATAGACTTTGCCGCCGAGCGACTGGACTGTCCTGACGATGTCCCGCTGTTGATGTACGCGAATCAGGATACTGCTGATCCAGGCCAGGAAAATGCTGAAGGCGGCCGTGAAGAGGAGCAGTGCGCGAAGGCTGAACCGCGGACGCCATCCCCTGAACCTCCTCGTTCCTGCGGCATCAGTTGCGGCGTTCATTGGTAGCGCGATGAAGGTTTCGGGCGGTCTACGATTCCAGATTATACTCCTTGAGCTTCTTGTGCAGCGTGTTGCGGTTGATCCCCAGGCGCGTGGCGGCTTTGGTTTGGACGTGGTTGCAGGAGAGCATCACCTGGGCAATCAGCTCGCGCTCCACGCGATTGACGATCTTGGTATGGAGGTTGTCTTCCTCGGGGCTGGACATGGTGAGTCCCTCCTGCACCACCTGGTAGGTGAGCGCCTCCAGGTCCGCCCCGCGAAGGCGGCCGTTCGTGCGGCGCCGCTCGCCGCGCACCGCCTCGGGCAGGAGGTCGCTGGTCAGCTCGTCCCCCTCGGCCATCACCACCGCCCGCTCGATGTAGTTCTGCAGCTCGCGCACATTGCCGGGCCAGTCGTACGCCACCAGCAGGTCGAGGGCTTCCTTCTCGAAGTACACCACGTAGCGGTCGTTCTTCTCGCTGTACACGTTGAGGAAGTGCGACACCAGCTCGGGGATGTCCTCCTTGCGTTCTCGCAGCGGCGGGATTACCACCGGCACCACGTTGAGCCGCCAGTAAAGGTCTTCCCGGAACTGCTCGTCTTCCACCAGCTCCCACAGGTCGCGGTTGCTGGCGGCGATCACGCGGGCGTCGGTCCGCAGGGTCTGAGTGTCGCCGACGCGCTCGAACTCCCGCTCCTGCAGGACCCGCAGGAGCTTGACCTGCAGGTGGAGCGTGGTGGAGTTGATCTCGTCCAGAAAGATCGTGCCGCCGTGGGCCGCCTCGAACCGGCCGGTGCGGTTGGCCACCGCCCCCGTGAACGCGCCGCGGACGTGGCCGAAGAGCTCGCTCTCCAAGAGGCTTTCGCTCAGGGCGCCGCAGTTCACCCGCACGAAGGGGCCGTTGTTGCGGAGGCTCAGCCGATGGATGGCCGAGGCGATCAGCTCTTTGCCCGTGCCGGTTTCGCCCAAGAGCAGCACCGAGGCGTTGCTGCGGGCCACTTTGCGCGTGAGTCGATACACCTCTTGCATCGCCGGGCATGATCCGATCAGGCCCGAGATGGGAGGCGCATGCTCCGAGAGCAAGTCAGGAGGAGGAGGGAGGGGCTTTCGCATCGGCGGGAGGCGACGCCGGCGGTTCCTCGCCGACGCCTTCGAGGGTGTCCAACACGTGGCCGAGCACCGCCTGCGTCTCGGGATCGAGCCGCTCGCTGCGGTTGTAGCGGTCGTATTGGAGGAGGATTTCATCGGTTGTCAATTGCAAGTTCTGCCGCGCGACGGCCTCGCGAAAGGCCTCCGCCGCCGCTTGCCGCACTTCCAGCGGCCGGGCGTGCTGGCTGGCGACATTCACCAACGACTGCTGCGCCAGCGTCGTTCCCAACGAGCCCAGCGCGCGGGCCGCGGGGACCGCCAGATCGGGCAGATCGATCGCCTTCACCACCGACTCCTGCACTTGCGGCAGGCGATAGAAGGAATACTTCACCGGCGCCGCGGCGTACCGTCCCAGCGCGTCGATGGCGACGCCCGCGAAGCGCAATCGCTCCACCGGCAGGACCGGCCCGTGCGGGGCGAGCGCCGTCAGCCTGGTCGCGGCGAAGTCGAGCGTCACAGGATCGTAGATCTGCGGAATCGCCACAATGAGCGGGTCGCCGAACGCGATCGTCTGAGCCGCCAGCAGGCGATCTTCGTCATAGTGCAGGCCGGGGAGGCGCTCGCCGGTTTGCGTCGCGGCGTCCAGCAGCTCGTCGGTCTCGCTGGTGTAGACGAGCGGCTCGATTTCCGTGCGATACATCACGCCGATCGGCAGGTCCGCGGTGCGGAAGTCCTGACGCAGCAGCTCCACCAGTTGCCGCACGGGCGGATCGTTCAACGCGTCGCTCAACAGCAGAATCGTGTGATCGGGATGTCGCGCGGCCAGCTCATACGCCTGCCGGCCGTTGTAGGCGACGTCGGCTTCAAACCCCATCCGCGTGAGCAGGCCGGCGAGCGTTTGGGCGTTTTCCTCGCGAGGATCCGCCACCAGCGCGCGCGGCAGTATCTCGGTCCGCACCAGGCTCGCGAGCGTCGCCACGTAGCGATCGGAGTCGGCGAACGGCTCGGTCGGATCGATCTTGACGATCGCCTCGCCGGCCGCAAGCCGCAATCGCTGATTCTTGTGCCGCAGGGCCGCAGTCAGCGGGGCCGGCGCCGCGCTCCCCGAGTGCAACAGCGACTGCGAACCGATGTCGCCCAGCACCTCCGCCGCGCCGATCGCCGCAGGAACCCGGCCGGCGGCCATCGCGTGATGAAGAATGTCCTCGACGACGGCAGGACCGAATTCGGCCGCCGCGGCATGAGCGGTTCCCTCGCCGCGCGGAAGCGGAAAGTGCATTCCCGTCTGCAACTTCGCCGCCTGGAGAATCGCTTCGAGATAGAGGCGGCGGTCATCGATCCGCTCCTGCGATATCTCATAAAGCTCCCGGGCCAGACGGGCGGCGTGAACGGCGCCGGCCTCGTGTGCGGGATAGCGGCGCGGGACGGCGGCGTTTTCGGCGACGTTCCAATGCCAGAGCTCGATCATCCCCTCGGCGTCCGCGCGGCGAAGCAACCTGCCGTCCAGTAACTCGCGAATCTCCTGAGCCAGCAACTGCCGCGCGTCATCCGGATGCGGACGAACGCCGACGATCCGCTCCAGCGCTTCCGCGGCGGCTTCGCGTTCCGCGGGGTCGGCGGCAGGATCGACCGCCGGACTGAGAAGCAGCTCCCGGGCGTTGCGGGCTTCCAGGCGCCCGAGCGCCTCCATCGCCGCCGCGCGAAGTTCAGAGTCGGACGCCTCCAGCACGCCCATCAGAGGCTCGATCGCCGCGCGTCCCAACGACGCCAGCGCCGCTCGCGCTTCGTCGTGAAGTTCGGCCTGGATCGGATTGGCGATAATCGCCGTCAGCGGCGCCACGGCCGCGGCGCCGGCCGCCTGCAACTCACGGAGCGCCGCCCGACGCATCTGCGGCGAGGGATCGTTCAATCGCTCCGCGACGCTTCGCAGCCGAGCCGGATCGCGAGCCACGCCCGCAGCCGCCTCGAGCGCCGCCAGACCGAACGTGCGCCCTTGCGGGGCCAACTCCGGAGTCCGCACCAGCCTCACGAACGCACCCGAGCCGAACTCGCGCACCAGCGCGAACATCGCGGTAGCGTCCAGGTTCAACGCCTGGAGCTGGCCGATGAACTCCTTCGCGGCGTCGTGTTCCCCGAGGTCCAAGGCGATCTGCACCGCCCGCATTAGCTCGGGACCGGTGGTCGGGTTCTGTTCGCGAACCGCCTGAAGCGTCGGATGCTCGTCGGCGGCCGGCGCGGCGGGAATCGGCTGCGCTTCGATCGGCGGCGCAGCCACGGGCGGCGCAGCGGGCGCGCCCCCAAACGGGTCCGCAGCCGCGCCGCCGAACGGATCCTGACCGCTCGCAGTCAAAGCCGCGCCGGCGACGAACATCGAGGCGAATAGGAATCGAACAAACATGCTCATACCTGAGGAGGCGCAACGGAAATGAATCTTCCCTCCTCCATTGTAATTACGCCTTCATTCCGCACTCCGAATTCCGCATTCCGCATTCGCGAGCCTTTCCCGCCACGCCGCCACCTGCCGGGCCACCTCATTCGGCGCCGTTGAGCCGTAACTCGCGAATGCCTCGACCGCATTCCGCACTCCGAGCACCTTGTACACCTCGTTATCCAGTCGGGCATCGACGCGCTGAAACTCCTCGAGCGGCAACTCCGCCAAGGAGCAGCCGCGTTTGATCGCCGTCTTCACGAGCGACCCCACCGCATGATGGGCGGTCCGCTGCGGCAGGCCGCGGCGGATGAGGTGCTCCATGAGCGTAGTGGCGTCCAGGTGGCCTCGCTCCAGTCGCTCCTCGATCGCCGCGCGATTCAACTCCGCCCCGGCCACCAGCGGCGCCGCCAGCTCCAGGCAGGCGTCCACAGTGTCGAAGGCGGCGAACAGCGGCGGCTTGTCTTCCTGCAGGTCGCGGTTGTACGCCAGCGGCAGCCCCTTCACGAGCACCAGCAGCGTCTGCAGCGAGCCGATTACCCGGCCG
>JAHWKS010000841.1 GCA_019347795.1 Planctomycetota bacterium
AAACACGACCAGCCCTAAAGGCAACAGCACGATCAGCAGAATCGCGGCCGTGGTGACCCCCGCCGCCAGCCGCACGCGGCCTCCGCACTTCACCAGCAGCCACTGGTGCAGCGGGCGGAAGATGACGACCAGCAGCGCCGCCAGGAACAGCGGCAAGAGGAAGTTCGCCATCACCCGGTAGAACAAGATCCCGATGATGACGATGATCGTCACCAGCACCACAAACGAGATCGCCCGGGTGATGCTGATGCGTTTCCAAACCGTGTCGGGCATAGGCGCGGGCGAGAGAAAGGGAGAAACGGCGCCGGGCATTGTAGCAAATCCCCTTGCGCGATTCCGTTCCAACCGCTCCACAAATCTATAAAACCAAAGTAGAATGATTGCGTCGTTTTTTCGTCTTCCACGGAGCCAGCCATGCCCATCCAATTCACCTGCCCTCACTGCGGCGCGACGAAAAACGTCGCCGATCACTACGCCGGACAGACCGGTCCCTGCGCCGAGTGCGGGCAGACGATCACCATCCCGGGCAAGCCCGCCGCGGCGCCGCCGCCGAAGCCCGCGTCCTCGGGCGCCTCATCCATCCTGATCGTCGTGGCGGTGCTGGTGGTCGGGTTCTTCGGCTGCGGCGGGGTATTGATCGCGTTGTTGCTCCCAGCCGTGCAGGCCGCCCGCGAGTCGGCTCGGCGCATGCAATGCTCGAATAACCTGAAGCAGATCGGGCTGGCGCTGCACAACTATCACGACACGTACAAGACATTCCCGCCAGCGTACATCCCTGACGAAGATGGCAACCCGAAACATAGCTGGAGAGTGCTGATCCTGCCGTTCCTCGAGCAGGCGCCGCTCTACGAGCAATACGACTTCAATGAACCGTGGGACGGCCCGAACAACAGCCAGTTGGCCAACATCGTCATTCCGGCATACCAATGCCCGTCGGCGCCGAACCCCAACCAGGCGACGACAAACTACCTGGCGATCTCCGGTCCCGGCACGGTGTTCAACCAGGGCAATGGCTCACGAATCATGGACATCCGGGACGGCACGTCCAACACGATCATGGTGGCCGAGGTGGCCGGGGGCAACATCAACTGGATGGCGCCGCGCGATTTCGACGTCACCACCATGCCCATGGCCATCAACGCCGCGAAGGACGGGTCGTCCATCAGCAGCTTTCATCCCGGCGGCGCCCAGGTGCTCTTCGCCGATGGCTCGGTCCGCTTCCTCTCCGACAACGTCGCCGCCAACGTCCTGAGCATCCTGTTGACCATAGCCGACGGCCAGTCCGTTCCCGCGTTTTGAAGCAGTTTCCGAGAACTTTAACGTGCCGACGGGAGATAAGTTTATGGTGCACGACCGCATTACTGTCGATCCCAAAGTCATGTTTGGGAAGCCAGTCATCAAGGGCACGCGCATCCCGGTGGAGCTCATTCTGCGCAAGCTGGCGGAGGGGATGACGGACAATGAAATCCTCTCCCACCATCCGCACCTGAGCGTGGCCGATATCCGGGCTGCCGCAGCCTTTGCCGCGGACCACCTGGCCAATGAAGAAATTGTCCTCGCGACGGATAATCCTCCGTGAATCTGCTTGCGGATGAGTGTTGTGACGCCCTCGTTGTGGCTGGCCTGCGAGGCGACGGTCATGACGTTGTCTATGTAAAAGAGGCGGCGCCGGGGTCGGACGACCAAACCGTGTTGCAGTTGGCGTACGGTCAGCAGCGAATTTTGCTTACCGAGGATAAAGACTTTGGCGAACTGGTAGTGCGTCTTAAACTGCCCGCGTACGGAGTTTTGCTGGTTCGCATGAGCCCGGCCGACAGCGCCGCCAAGCTCGCGAGGCTCCGCCATTTGCTTGCGCATTACTCGCACCGTCTCATGGGCTTTTGTTGTCGTCGAAGATCGCAAATATCGCCTTCGTCGCCTATAAATTGCGGGCGAGCCGGTTGACTTCTCCCCACGCCCCATCTATACTCTCGACATCTGTCGAAATCGCGGGCGCCGGGATTCATCGCAATGGGTGTGGAGAAACCTCTGCCGGATATGGCCAAAAGCGAGTGGGTCCTTATGGAGGCGCTGTGGGCGCGCGGACAGGCCTCCGCGACGGACTTGCAGAAAGATCTGGAGTCGCAGCAAGGTTGGGCCTACAGCACGGTCAAGACAATGCTCGACCGGCTCGTGGAGAAAGGCTACGTCAAGTGGCGAAGGCGGGGCAACGTCTATGAATACTCGCCGCGGGTGCGGCGGAAGACGGCGGTCATGCGCGTGGTCGATGACGTGGTGGACCGCGTGCTGGAGGGGGCGGCGGCGCCCTTCATCCAGCGGCTTGTCGAGCGGCGCGGCCTGAGCGCCGGCGAGGCGGAAGAACTGCGGGCCATCTTGAACGGATACGCCGAAGGCGAGGATGAGAAGCCCGACGGCGCCGCCTCCCGGAAGGCGCCTCCGCCCTCTTCCGCCGATTCCACGGCGGCCGATCCGCAAGGCGAAGCATGAACGAGCAAGCGCTGGCGGCGATCGAGCGATGCGCGCGGGTCTGGTCCGGCTGGATGTTCGAGATGAGCTTGCAGGTCGCCCTGCTGGCGGTCGTGGTTGCGATCCTGGCGTTGGCATGCACCCGGCGCTCCGCCGCGTTTCGCTACGCACTGTGGCTGGTGGTTCTGGTGCGGCTGGCGACGCCCCCCTGGCTCGCGCTTCCCACCGGCTGGGGCTGGTGGCTGCGGACTGAATCGGCCCCGATTGTCGCGGCGGCGGAGCAGCCATCGGCGCCCGCGACGCCGCTCGTCCGCGAAGCGGACTCGCATCCGATCGCCGCGGGCTCGCCGGTTTTCGATGAGCCTGTCATCGCGGAAACCTCGGCGCCGGTTGTCGAATCGTCGCGCATCGATGCGCCGCGTGAGCGCCCGGCGTCGCAGGTGGAGATGGCGGCGGCGGCGAACGTCGCCCCGTCGTGGGCGGCGCTGTTAATGATCGGCTGGGCCGGCGTTTCGCTCACGCTCATCGGTCTCCTGGTGCTGGGCGGGGTGCGCACGCGCCGCTGGGTGCGGCAGGCGTCTCCCACGCCCGAGCCGCGACTGACGCGGATTCTCGATCGCTGCCGGCGCCGGCTGGGCGTCACGTGCGAGGTCGACTTGCGCAACTCGGAGAGTTGCACGACGCCGCTGGTCGTCGGCTGGCGCCGGC
>JAHWKS010000842.1 GCA_019347795.1 Planctomycetota bacterium
GGCGGGCCGTACCCGATCAGCTACGGGTCGATCGTCCCGCAGCAGAACGAGGCGGCGAATCTCTTGGTCACCGCGGCGGTTTCCAGCTCGCACATCGCCTACGGCTCAATCCGGATGGAGCCGGTGTTCTTCGTCCTCGGCCAAAGCGCCGCCACCGCCGCAGCAATGGCGATCGATCGCGGCCTGGCCGTGCAGGACATTCCCTACGACGCCCTCCGCGAGCGGCTGGAGCAGGACGGCCAGGTGCTCGATTACGACCGGCCGGTGCGGCAGGCGGCGGTCGATCCGAAGCGGCTGCCGGGCATCGTCGTGGACGACGCCGACGCCCAGCGACGCGGCGCCTGGCCCGAGAGCACGAGCATCGGCGGCTTCGTCGGCGTCGCCTACTCGCACGACAACGACGACATGAAAGGCGAAAAATCGGTCGTGTACGAACTGACGGTTCCCAAAGCGGGCCGCTACGAACTACGCCTCTCGTACACCGCGAATCCCAACCGCGCCACGAACGTGCCGGTCACGATCGAAACCGCCGGCGGGGAGGTCGCCAAGACCGTCAACCAGCGCCAGTCGCCCGCGATCTCCGGCGCCTGGGTTTCGCTGGGAACATTCGACTTCGACGCAGGCAAAACGACCGTCACCATCTCGAACAAGGCCACCGACGGCCACGTCATCGCCGACGCCGTGCAGTTGCTTCCGGTGGGTGGAAAATAATGTCCGAAGGCGCTCGGGTTGTGATCGAGTTGGATCGAGAGGCTGCGGCTTGCATCGCCGCTGCAGCGAAGACGCGCGGCGTGAGTGTCGGCGACTATGTCCGCGACATTGCCGTAAATCAGGCTCGCCGTGACATTCGTGCGTCCGAGCACGACGTCATCGCTCTCACACCGGAACAGCAATTGGAACTTTGGAAGGCGCTTCAGGAATCGCCGCAACTGACGGATGAACAGCGGCGACTCGGCGCCATCATTCGAGGTGAAGCGTAAACCGCGATGCGCGACCAATCGAGTTTTCCGGCTCCCCTTCTCGGCAAGTTCGCCGTCGTTACCGGATCCTCAAGCGGCATCGGGCGGGCGATTGCTTGGGAGTTGGCGGCGGCGGGGGCGGACGTGGCGGTGCATGGCGGCTCGAACCGCGCGGGAGCGGAGGAGACGGCTCAAGGGATCCGGGAGCGCGGGCGGCGGAGCGACGTGTTCCTTCGCGATTTAACGGATCCGACGATACACGAGTCGCTGGTCGAAGAGACGTGGGAGTGGTGCGGCGGGGTAGACATCTGGATCAACAACGCCGGCGCCGATGTGCTCACCGGAGACGTGGCGAGGTGGTCCTTCGCCGAGAAGCTGGAGCTCTTGTGGAAGGTGGATGCCGCGGCGTGCATCCACTTATCGCGGGCGGTCGGCCGGCGAATGAAGGAGCGGACCGGCGGCGAGCCGGGAGCGGCGGCGATCTTGAACATCGGCTGGGACCAGGCGGAGTTCGGCATGGAGGGGGATGCCGGAGAGATGTTCGCCGCCGTGAAAGGCGCCGTGATGGCGTTCACCCGCAGCTTGGCGAAGTCGCTGGCGCCGCAGGTGCGCGTGAACTGCCTTGCTCCCGGCTGGATTCAGACCGCGTGGGGCGCGGAAGCGTCCGAGTATTGGCAAAACCGCGCCGTCCGCGACTCGCTGCTGGCCCGTTGGGGATCCCCCGAAGACGTGGCCCGGATGGCCCGGTTCCTGGTCTCTCCCGAAGCCGGCTTCATCACGGGCCAGATCATCCACGTCAACGGCGGCTACCGCGGCTCGGCGCCGTAGGTCCGGCGGATTCCGCCGTCTGGCCAGAACGCCGGTTCTGAAAGTTGACCGAGGTCGAAACGCAAGGTAGGAAACTGCGCCAGCTCTGCGCGCTTGAATGTTCGCCGTGGTCCGATCGTGCAGGCGGCGCCGCATTTTCGGAGCACCCCATGCAGTTTTACATCGATCGCGACGGCGATACCGACGGTCCCTTCAGCCCGGAAAAGATCTTGGGGGTGATCCGGCAAAGCGAATTGGCCGGTGATCACCTCCTCTGGCTGGAAGGAACGCCGATGCCGATCAGCGTTGCGGACTTGCTCGCAGGGCGAGACGCCGCCTCGGTGGATTCGCGAGTCTTCGACAAACTGCGGCCCGCGCCGAGACGGTGGACCAGGGACCGGCGGCGGGATGAGGACATCGGCGAGCTGTTCGAGATCATCCCCTGCATGCTGGGGCTCGTCCCCGGGTGCGGATGCGTGACCGCGATCCTCGGGAGCCTGAGCGGCGGCGGGCTGATCGCCGTCCTTTGTGTGGGCTTGTATCTCTGGGGAACGATCGACGTCAACCGTCGCGGCGCTCAGGAACAACGGCTGGAGGCGCTGTGTGGAAGCATCGCAGCCTATGCCGATCGGCATCCGGAAGCCGGCCGGCTGAGCTTAGAGCAACTGCGGAAGGCCGGCGTCATTGCCGACGCAGATCTCAAGCTGATGGAGCAACTCGGCGTGGAGTTTCATCCCGTCGCCGCCGACTCGCCGAGCACGGCTCTCGTGTTCGTCCGGCGAACGGACAGCACCGAGCGGCGCTACTACAAAGGGGAAGAGGCCAATTTCGTCATCTGGTGGCCCTCGCCGGACAAGCGGTTCACCCTGTTCAGCGCTCCCGAGTCTCCTTCGTCCAAGTCGCGCGTCGTCACGATCAGGAACGAGGCAGACGGAAGAACGATTCTCCGGTACGAAACGGACGCCTTCATGATCTATCCGAAGTGGTCGCCGGACAGCCGCCTGGTCGCCGTCGAGGAGACCTTCGCCGGCGCGGATCGTCTGCGGCTCTTGAGCGTCAGGGAGGGCGGTGTTCGCGAGATTCCGCTTCCTGCGGAGATCGCTCCGGAATCGCTCCTGCCGCTTGCCGGCGGGAAGGGCGAACCGAAGTGGTGCTCCAATTGCGTTGACGCACAGCGCTGGCTTGACAGCCGCCGGCTGGAGATCGAAAGCTTCGGGAACGTGAGCTTCGTCGGAGAGAACAAGCAGCCGCGGGGATCCGTCTCGGCCCGCTATTGCTTTGTGCTGGGGTTTGAGGAGAGCCGCGTAACGGTCCTGGACCGGGAGCGGGTGAGTTTCTACGAATCGTAACCCGACTGGTCTACCAGCATCCAAGGATTATCATGAACGGCGAAGTTTCCGTGAGA
>JAHWKS010000048.1 GCA_019347795.1 Planctomycetota bacterium
CCGATTATCCACCTCGATATGCCGCGGAGGATACCGCAGCCGCTCCTCCCCCAACAGCCGAGACCGCGACTCATGCCCCGCCGAATAATTCCCAATATGCCGACACGCCCGAGCAAACGTCGTCGATCCACACCGCCCCGTACACAACACAAACACGTTCATCCCACGCCGCGAACCCCGTTCTTGTTCTCCGAGCACAAGACGCTATGTCTTAACGAGACCGGACCCCTTTGCCTTCTGCCTTTCTTCCAATAAGAGCTGCGTCCCAGCTGCGTCCCCTTTTCTTCTTTGCGCTTTTCTTCTTCTGCGTCCCCTTTTCTTCTTCGTCAAAATCTCGCCGGTTCCCGCGGCGAGGGAGGCGCCAAATCGGCGTCCACGGGGGGCAGGTTGGGTGGCCGTTGTTTCTTCAGGGCTTCGCGGAGCCGCCGAGTGATCGCCTCGCGAACCAGCGCGCGCTCGTCTGACTTGAGCCGCTCGACCAGTTCCGGCGTCCCGAACTCCGGGTGCTGATGCAGAATCTCGGCCACATACAGCCGGGCCCACCACGCTTCATCCTTTGAAAGTTTCTCTAGCTGCGCAATAGCCTCCGGCGTCGCCTGTTGAAAAGCTTTGTCGAAACCCTGTTCCTTCTTCCAAATCGCATCACTGACGACATGTGCAGACCAGAGGATCTGCTTCTGGCGCGGTTTCTCGTGGGCGTAATAAAACGCCAACAGAGCGGCTGGGGGACTCCGCCGGTAAATAAACGCGCTGAATGCCGGAGGAATTGGCTCGCCTCCTCGGAGGCTACTCGCGATGAACTTCTTATACGCGCCATAATTCGGCGGGCTCACTGGGTTGGTTAACCAAGGCGTATCAAGACCGTCAATGTGGGTAAACTCATCCTCCACGAACTCGCGGAGAGTCCGATCTTCCGAATCCACAAACGGCGCCAGGCCCCGCACGATCGAGGCATCATCTACATCGACAGTATGGATACACGGATGAAAGATAAGGTGCGCAGTCATTGATTCCTCACCGGTTGCGCTCGTGACGAATAGCGCCACCTGCTCCACAAGCCGTGAGTTATCGCCGGCGATTTCTTCCAGTCGCCGAAGCTCATCGGATGCGCCCGCCACGCCGCCATCGTCGAGCGCACTAACGGTTCGTCGGATCTGCGCCTGAATCTTTGGATCCGTCTCGGCTACTGCGTTTTGAGTGGCTTTATCCGCTTCCTGACATCCGCCAGTCACAAAAGCGATCGCCAGCGCCAGCGGAACGGACCTAGATATAATACCTCTTGTAGATCGCGTCACTGTCACACCTTTCTATGGATTGAGCCGATTGTCAAGCTCAATTTTGATCCTGGTCTGCACTAGTCCATCATCATCAATGGCCTCATGATCATCGCTGTGATCCCAGCCCGCATCTGTCGAGACATTGATGGAGTCAAGCACCGCATCCGGCGGCATATCACTTAGGTCGTCGACATCGTCCCCTTGGAATTGGTCATCGATTTGCTCGTAAAAATTGAGAAGGTAATCGGCTCCACCTGGCCAGTCATCGTCTTCCGCCGTGAACCAATCATTTTCAATGGCGTCGACATAGAGAGCGAAATCAACATTATAACCGTTGTCGTGCAACAACTCTGCAACGCCGTAAACGAGTCCACCGCCCTGACTGTACCCAAGCAGGGCAACATCGATGACGCCGCGCTTGTTGTACGCGCTCACCACTTCGGCGTATGGAATCTGGCGGCTATCAACACCCTCGGCGCCCTCGTCATAGGCATGCACGTCCAAGCCGCTGTCGTAAAAGTGTTGGGCCAGGTCAAATATGCCCTCGCGGTTGTCATCGTCGGGCGTGGCAGGGTCATTCGCGTCGCGGATGTCGCCAATAGAGCCATCGCCATCCGTGTCGTTGGGGTTCTGGTCATGGCCGCCGAATACGAGCACCACGCTCGTGAAGGGGTAGAACCTCACCTTGTCGGCTAGCGGCGTTTTGTTGTCCGTGCGGGCGTCGGTGGTTTTGGTGCGCACTTCGAGGGTCAAGAATGCCTCCTTGCCGGCGGGATCCATGTTGATCCACTCCACCCAGGCGTTGATTATATTGCTTGGATCGGACGTGCTGAGGAGAACTTTGCTATCATTGATCTCCAAGAGCTCGGAGCCATCTTTCTTGTCGGGTCGGTCCCAGACGATAATATTCGCGCCGTCGGGGTTGTCATCGGTGCGGCGCAGCACGTATTCAATGCCGGGAAGGGGAACCGGTTGAATTACGATGTCTACCTGAACCAAATCATTTTCGGCAGCGATGTCTCGAGAATCGAGGTCAGAGCCTGTCCCGTCGTTGTCGCTATCGTTGTTGCGGCGCACTCCCGCGCCGGGATCTTCTTCGAGAGAGTATGGAACGGGCATTTTGGGGAATGGATTCCCGTAACGTGGACCCGTCGAGGTCACTTGGCCCTCAGTCTGCGGGCGATATGCTACAAGGCCGTGATTGATCACACTGACCATGATGAGGTCGGTGTCGACGACGCGCGCTCCCCCCGGCGTTTCCAGGCGGGCTTCAATCACCGACTGCCCGGGGGCGATTCCTTCGATGTAGAAGGGGCTGATGATCGCGTTCTGACCAATCGTGAACTCTAGCGGCATCGCCGCTTGCCGGTCAGGGGTCGTCCACAACCGCAATTGCGCCGCATTGAATGCGAGTTCCACTTTATACCCGCTCAGGTCGATGCCTGGCGCGTTGTATGATAGGCGCGCCTCGCGCAATTCGCCGTCCACGACGGGATCTCCCTTGGCATCGAGCAGTTGTCCTCCATCTGACCAGTCAGGCGTGCCGTTGTCGTTGTCGTCGTTGTCGTTCAGCGGGATCACTTTTCCCGGCGCTGTCTCTTCGACCACGTCTTCGTCGTCGTTGTCGTGGTTGTCGCTGTCGGTGTCAATGTCCACATTGACGCCATTGAGGCGTACCGGGTCGCGGCGGCGTTCGGTTTGGGTGGAGCCTTCGCGCTGGTACAGGACCCAGGCCAGATCGACCACGCCGGGCGCCAGGAAGTCCACCCAAATCGAGGTGGGGAGATTGTCGTGGCTCGTCCATTCCCGGGTGAACGAGAGCGGCTGCATCGACCCGCCAGGGTCCAGGTCGTCGGGAATCCAGGCGCGGATGAGGCTTTCATCGGAGGCTTCCAGGCGAAGGAACCACTCCAGGCCCGTCAGCGCCGTCGGCGTGGGCGCGATTTGTTCGCCGAGCTGGATCTCCGCGAGTTCCTGGTCCAGCGAGAAGATGGGCGTTCCGGTGAAGTCCGGGAGGGGATTTCCCTGAGCATCGATAAACTGGTTGTCGAAATTGTCGTTGACGCCGATAACGGCCACTGCATCGTCCTTCCCGTCCCCATCCGCATCCTGGCCCTCTTCGATCGGGTCATCCGTTGCCAGGCTCGAGTTGTCCGGGTCGATGGTCCCGTCGTTGTTGGAGTCGGTGTCGAGGTCGGGGTCGGTGTAGACGGCGATGGGGATTCCCGGCTGGCCGTCGGCGTCCGTGGCGGTGTCGGCGCCGGTGTCGTCGTCGGCGTCCACGGCGTCGATCCAGGTGGACGTCGGCAGCGTATCGTCGATCGTCCATTCCTTGGTGAACGAAAGAGGATCCATCGGTCCGCCCGGGTCGGCGACGTTGGGAATCCAGGCGCGGATGAGCGTTTCATCCGAGGCTTCCAGCCGCAGGAACCACTCCAGCCCCGCCAAAGACGTCGGCGTCGGCGCGAACTTACCATTGAGTCGGACTTCGGCGAGGTTCTGATTTAGCGAAAAGACCGGTGTCCCCGTGAAGTCCGGAAGCGGATTTCCCTGAGCATCGGTAAACTGATTGTCGAAATTGTCGTTCACGCCGATAACGGCCACTGCGTCGTCATTCCCATCCCCCTCCGCATCCTCGCCCTCTTCAATCGGGTCGTCAGTCCCGGTGGGTGAGTGTAAACGCCGCTATCGCCAGGACGAAACTGAGGCTCTGGCCCGCGCCGCTGTCCGTGAAAGCGAACGGTAAACGGGTTTTTACAGCCACCGTATCAAGTCCTGCGTCAATTGCAAAGCTGCCCAGAGGACAACTATTCCTGGCGGCAAAGATAACAGGCGAACTAGCGTCGACCCGTGCCACCAGCAGTATCCCAAAGCGGCGACCCCGGAAAACGCAGAACTGAACATTAGTAATTCGGTTAAACGAGGTAGCCACGCGTACAATGCTGCGCGCTCGGCTGTCGCGACGCCCAAATCCACTATGCCGCCAAGCCGAAAATAGACCATCACGGCCCCTACATACCCGATTGCGCCCATGTATACGGCGAAAAGTCCGGCCCTAACCCAGCCTTTGGCGCTAAACCGCCTCTTGGGCGTCGCACTCTCACGCGGCGCTTTATACGGGTTGGTTTCGTTTTGGACCGGCATTCATCGGCCTGCTCTGCGAGCTCACCTCTGGACCTTTTGGCGAAGCCGCGTCTTGACGAAATCAAGTACGGTAGCATTGCCGTCGATAGTGAGGTGCGTTACACCAAGGTATGATCGGTCGATGTCATCGTCGCCGCCTGTAGGACCGCCATTAATCGCACTGTTGGTTTCGTATTGGTTCGTGTGAAACAAGGAAAGCGGTGGACGTCTCGTTTCCTCCGCCCCTGTCACTTGCCAAACAGCGTCAACGTACGATGTAAACGGAATTGTGAAAGGGAGGGTGATGTCACTGATGCCACTCCCAGGGATTGTGTTCTGCTCTAATCGCCACGCCAGATCGTGGGTCGACCCTCCGCCATGGCTGTACCCCATGATTGCCACATCAGTGACCCCGCGGTTCTGAATTGCATTCACAAGTTCGTCATACGCGGCGCCAGCGCCCGAAGTCGCGACGGCGTCCTCGTTATACATATGGACGTCGTAGCCGTCTTCGCGATAAATATCGATTGCCATCTGGAACGTGCCGTACCCCGGATTTGGGGGATCGGCCGGAACCTCGGTTTCGCCTCCAAGGACGACCACGACGCTCGTGAACGGATGAAAAGCAATTGTGTCGGAAAAGACTTTGTTGTTGTGGACATCGTCCCATAGGCTCAGCTCCAGTGAAGCGGTTGTGGCCGCCAAATTCATGTTTACCCATTCAACGTACAGGTCCGACGTTTGGGCAGTGTCCTCAAGAACGGCTGCGTTCCCGGTGTTAGCTCCGAGCAGTGGCTCGGATAGCGATGTGCTTTTTAACGGACCGCTCCAAACGTTGAGGTTAGTGTTGCTCCGCGTGATCTGCAAGCGAGTGTCCTGGAACTCGGGCAGTTCAGGAAAGCCGTTAAACACGTCCAATTTCACCAGATCATTTTCGCTGTCCATATCAATATCGAGCCGGTCCGGCGTCCCATCCCCGTCATCGTCATCGCCATTCCGACGAATGCCGACTCCGGGGTTCATCTCCTCCGCAAAGGGAATTTCAAATGCGGCAAAGTGAGCCGTATTTGGGCGAAACCCCCTTAGGTCGATTCGCGTGACCAGGAACTGCAGCCTGTCGCGATGAATTTCCAATCCGGCCGGCGACTTAAGCGTGACGTCGAGCATCGCTTCACCGTAGTCATAGCCCTCAACGAAAATTGTTGCGGGAATCGTATCCGTCCCGATTGTATAAGTCAGGGGGAGCGACTGCTTATCGCGAGTGAGCCACGTATCGATGGCCGTCGTCGGAGACAACTCCAAGGTGAAGCCGGTGAGGCTCGAAATGATGTTTGATGAGAGACTGAGATTCGCGGCTTCGAGGTTATCGTCGTCGACAGGTGTGCCATTGACATCGACGAACGGGGCGGGGTCCGTGCGATCAGCGGCGCCGTTGCCGTTATCGTCGTCCGTGTTGTAGAACAGGATCGCTCCGGGATCGTATCTCTCGTCAGCATCTTCCGCCAGCGTGCGGTCAACGGCGCCGCTGTTATCGGAATCTGTGTCGAGGTCGAGCTGGACGAAGGTGAGAGCAATTGGGTCTCGGCTCCGTTCCTGGCCGTCCTTCCGGAGCACGAGCGATAATAGCGTCGAGCCGACGGCCCGAGCTTCTACCCATACAACCGAGGGTAAGTTGGGATCTTTTACGTCCCACAAATTGGCATTGCCGTCGAGTGCCATTTCGTCCATGAGCCCTCCAGCCCCAAATGGACCAGGAACCCATACCTTGAAGTTGCTTGGCGGCGCCTCGAGCGACAAGGTCCAACCGGAATTGTCGGGAACATTCTGCGTTGCGCGACTTAAATTGACCTGAGCAAGATCATCTTCCACGGTATAAATTGGGGCCAGGTCGAAATCGCGCACCCGGTCGTTCTTGTCGTCATCGTCGTTGACGCCAACGACGCGTCCCGGGGGAAGCTCCTCGTCAGGGTCGTCGGTCCCCATGGGCGAATTGTCGGGGTCAATGCCGCCGTCGTTGTTGGAGTCGGTGTCGAGGTCGGGGTCGGTGTAGACGGCGATGGGGATTCCCGGCTGGCCATCGGCGTCCGTGGCGGTGTCGGCGCCGGTGTCGTCGTCGGTGACGGTGACTTGGATTCGATAGTACTGCACCGTGAACTCGCCGATGTCATCGTAGGTGTGGTCGGCGGTGAAGACGGTGCCTGGGGCGGCTACGTCGTAGCCCAGATCGGCGGCGTTAAGTGTGGTCGTGTTTCCGTCGCCCCAGTCGATTGCGATCGTGTGCGTCTCCGGAGGATAGGCAGCACTGGCCGCATGGACGCCGGGGTCGTTGAAGAAGCCGGAAAGAGTGAACACTTCGTCCACAGCCACGGGATCAAGAGCGTTGACCTCGACTTCCGGATCGACGTTGTTCACGTGCTGCGTTGTGCTGGCGCCGCCTTGGCCGCCGTCATCGTCGGTGACGGTCACCGTGATCGTGTAGTCGTCGCCCGGCGTGCCCGTGGGATTGTCGTCCAGGTAGTCGTGCGCATAGGCAAAGGAGAAGCCCGCCGCTCCGATCTGGTGCGTCTCCAGGGCCGTCCCGTCGCCCCAGTCGATTCGAGCGTGATCGTATCGGCCGTTCCGGGGTCGTCCACGTTGCCGCCGATGGTGGCCGCGCCGCCTTCGGGAATCGCGGTGGTCGCATTGAGCTCCAGCGTCGGCGCGACGTTCAGGGCGGTGATCGTCGCTGTGTCGCTGTCGACTCCGCCGTCGTCGTCGGTGACCGTGAACGTGCCGGTATAGACGCCGTTGTCGGGCGGAGTGAAGCTGATCGTCAGTCCTGTCCCGCTCTCCGAGACGCCGGGTCCGGACACCTCCCACTGGAAGGTATGCGTGTCGGCCGCTCCGGGATCGGTGAAGGATCCGGAGAGGGTGACCGTATCACCTTCGTTTACCGTCTGATCGGCGCCGGCGTCGGCGACGGGCGGGACGTTGGCTACGGTAATGGCCACGGTGTCGGAATGGCTGCCGCCGTCGTCGTCGGTGGTCGTCAGCGTGCCGGTGTAGAGGCCGTTATCGGGGGGCTTAAAGGCGAAGGCCGGCCCGGGGCCGGTGATGGACAGGCCGGGACCGGAGACCTGCCATTGAAACGAGTGCGTGTCGGCCGTGCCCGGATCGCTGACGAGCGAGCCGGAGAGGGTGACGGTATCGCCCTCGAAAGCGGATTGATCGGGGCCGGCGTCGCCCACGGGATCGAGGTTGTTCACGGTGATGGCGACCGTGTCGAAGCCGCCGCCGCTGTCATCGTCGACGACGGTAAACGTGCCGGTGTAGACGCCGTTGTCGGGAGGGACGAAGCTGATGGTCTGCCCGGTTCCCTGCAGGAAGACTCCAGGTCCGGAAACCTCCCAATAGAAGGTGTGCGTGTCGGCGGCGCCGGGGTCGAAGAAGACCGAGTCGCGGCCGACGTGCTGGGAGAGGCTGGGGCTGTGGCAGTAGCAGCGGCGGCGCGTCAGACGGCACCACTCCCCCACGACGCCGTCGATGTGGTGCAGGCCGTCGCCGCGAAAGTGTTCGGACTTCGGGGCATTTCGGCGATGGTTCACGGTCCACGGATGCGCGAGAAACTCATACATTCGCTCCCGTGGAAACGCGAGGGCTTGGGCGCTGGCCATGCCGTAGCCGACGGGGATGGCGAACCAGCCCAAGTCGCGATTGTGGCAGGCGGGGCAGAACAGCGACAGCACGCCGCAGTCGTCGGGCACGTCGAACCGCGAGACGTAGTCGAACACGCCCGCGGAGAAGATCACGTCGTCCTGCACAAGCAAGTACGCGTCGGCGCCGGGCTGCCGCGCCACGAGTTCGGTCGCCGCGAGCCAGAAGTTGGGCCAGCCGCCCACCGCCGGCGAGCGGCGCGTCGCCTCGTAGCCCGCGGGCGCCTCCAAGTCGCCATCGGCGAACACGCGCGGCCGCGGAAACCCCGCCGCTTCGAGGCTGGCCAACGTCCGGGGCAATGTCTGCGGATCGCGAGGGGCTGCGGTGACGCCGATCGCCCAGTCGTTCAGTTTCATCGGAAGCAAGTTTCTTTCGCGTGCCGGATCCCATCTTAAGCGATTCTAGCGCCCCTCGGAGAAAGAAGCTGCCCCGGGCCAGAGTCAAACTTGGAAATCCCGCTTGTGGTGACGGATGTGCGTTGTGCAAAGCTGCTGTAGGAACTCGCCCTGCCGGAGCAACAGCGAACGCAGCGGCATGTTCGTTATATCGGGCGCCAGAAAATCTTGGGGGATTTTCTCAAGCTCCGTTTGACTGCGGCCGGATGCGACCTAGGGTTTTGATGTAAGGGGAAAGCGACAATCGTCGCGGCCCCTTGCGGATTCGTGAGAGGCCTGCCGCCTCCCATCCTCGATAAGGGCAACCCGGTCGCAAGGCCGGCACGCAAAGCTAAGGGCCGACGCAAGCTCGTCTTGCGGCGGCAGCCTGGCTGCCGAAGGGGTGTCGGAGAGAGCCGGATGCGTGCATCCGCTTCTTTTCCCGATGCTTGGCAAGATTGAGGACGAGGCGTTTACCCGGTGTGGGGGCCGCGCGCCGCGCGTGGCAGGCCGGCGTCGCAACGGCGGCGCCGCGTCGGGCGGTCCCGTGTTTTCCCTTGTCTATGATCGCCCTCCGGCGCTGCCGGATGCCGATCTGCAACCATTTGTGGAGAGTTCCATGAAGAATCTTGCCAACAGCGTGCGTCGTTTTTTGGTCTCCGAAGACGGCCCGACCGCGGTCGAGTACGCCGTGATGCTGGCCCTGATCGTGATCGTGTGCTTGACGGCGATCTCGACGATCGGCACCAACGCCAAGGCGACATTCAACGACGTTGCGAACCAGTTGGGCAGCACCTCCAGCACGTCCAGCTAGTGTTGGCCGCAGCCACTGGCTGCGTGAGCTATGGTTGACGCGAGCCTCACCCCCGACGCCGCCCGTGGCGCCGGGGGTGTTTTGCGCCAGGAGCGAAGGAACCCGGAGACGGGGAGCAGAGGAGCAAGGGAGCCGCGGGGTGATGGAGTGATGGAGTGATGGGATGTCGAGTCACACTCCAACACCCCAACACTCCAACACTCCCTTACTCCATCACCCCCGCTTCCGCGTTTCCTTGATCCGGCGCTTCTCGGTTTCCTTGTTTCCCGTTATCCCTCATGCACCCGTTGCTTCCTCATGATGCTTTGGCCGGCGCGCTGGAAATGGCGTGCTACGGTTTCACTATGGCCGCGGCTTTATTGAGTTGGTTTATCAGCCTGCGGATGTAAATCTTTCCTCCGATCCCTTGCGGGGTAATCACGTAAGGCAAGGAACTCCCGTCATGGAACTCGTGCATATGCTCGGCGACTCGCTGGTGAGCAACTGGCCCGTGTGGTTCGTCTCCGTGGTGCTCGTGGTGGCCGCCGTCATCGACGGGCTGCAACTGCGGGTGCCCAACTGGCTCACCTTTCCGCTGGTGATCAGCGGTTGGATCTACAGCGCGGTTGCGGGGCACCTGACGGGCGACGGCCTCGTGACCGGCCTGGGTTGGAGCCTGTTCGGCACGGCCGTGGGGCTGGGGCTGCTCCTCCCGGCGTACGCCATCGGCGGGATGGGCGCGGGGGACGTGAAGCTGCTGGCGGGGGTCGGCGCCTGGGTCCACGGCGAGGCGACGTTCTACGCCTTTTGCGTCTCCGCCATCGTGGGCGGCGTGCTGGCGATTGGCATGGCCGCCTGGCGACGGGGGTTGCGGAAGCACGCCTTGCAAGCCCAGATGATCCTGAGCGAGATCTTGATCATTCGGAATCCGGCACAACTTTCAGAAATCGCCGCCGAGCGAAAACCGTCGATGCTTCTGCTTCCCTACGGCATTCCCATCGCCATCGGCGCCATCGTCTACTTCGCTTGGGCGGGAATGTTGGTGGGGTAGGCAATCCGGAGAATGAACAGCCATGCAAACCAGGCAAAACAGGCGAATTATGCCGATTGATGCAACCTTGCCGCGCCGCGCTTGCAGGTTGGATAAAGTCTGCCGGTCGTTCCGAAAAAAACGGCAAGGAGCCTCGGTGGTCGAATTCGCCATCGTGGCGCCCGTCTTCTTCCTCCTGGTGTTCGGGATGATTGAGTACGGGCGGCTGGTGATGGTCCAGCAGGTGCTGACCAACGCCACTCGCGAAGGAGCGCGGCAGGCGGTGTTGGACGGCGCCACCACCAGCGAGGTGAAGCAAGTCGTTGTGGATTACCTTCATTCCAGTTCAATCAGTTCCGCCGATAGCGGCGACGTGACGGTAAGTCCCGATCCGCCCAGTAGCGCCGGCTCGGGCGACCCGGTGACGGTTTCGGTCAGCCTGTCTTTCAATCAAGTGAGTTGGCTTCCCTCGCCAATGTTTCTTGGAGGAAAGACGATGAACGCCCAGTCCATCATGCGCCGGGAAAGCGTGCAGTAGGCAAAGTTTAACCAAGAGGAAGGCGCATGGAGGACGCCGGTCCGCGCGGCAGCCAGGGAACGGCCTACCCGCCGCTCCCATAAGGTGAGAGAACATGCGCTCCAAGTCGATTTTGCTGATTTTGATCGCGGCCGTGTGCGGAACCGTGGCGGCCACGGGCGTGAGCCAGGCCTTGAAAGACTCGGGCGACGGCCCGGCCCCGGTTTTGGAAACCGAGAAGATCTTCGTGGCGGCGAAGGAGATCGACATCCGCGAGAAGTTCGCCCCCGAGAACATTCGGCTGGAGGAGTGGCCCAAGGGGAAGATCCCGCAAGGCGCCATCGCCGATCTGGAGGAGATCAACGGGCAATACGCCCGCACGCGCCTCTACGAAGGCGAGGTCATTCTCCACAAGAAACTGATGAGCGAAAACGAAGTGGGGAGCCATGAAATCACCATCCCGCCGGGCTACCGCGTGAAATCGGTGCAGGTGTCGATGGAGTCGGCCGTGTCCAACCTGGTGATGCCCGGTTCGCGGGTCGATGTGCTGGTGTTCCTGAAAGAGGCGGGCGACATTCCGCGGACGGGGGCGTACACGATCCTCAAGAACGTGCGGGTCTTCGCGGTCAATGAGAAAGTGAATCGGGACATCGACAACGACGGACAATCGATAAATGCCCGAACAGTGTCGCTTTTGGTGAAACCGGACCAGGTGGAAAAGTTGCTCGTGGCAGGCTCGGTCGGACGTTTGGAGCTTTCGCTGCGGCGCCCCGACGACGATACCGATGACGAAACGATAAGCGACGATATGACGGCCCTGGCCGACTTGTTGCGCAACCGGCAAAAGGAGGGCGCCGATGAGAAGGAGGAACAGCCGGCGACGCCGCCGAGCGACTTCACGTCCTTCTTGGCTCAGGAAAGCCAGACGGCGACGGCCGAGCCGGTGGAAGCGGCGACGATGATTGTCATGACGCCGGAGGGCTCAACGCGGTACCGCTGGACCGACCTGACGCAGCTTCCTGAAGTGTCGGCAAGCCCGGCGGCGGCGTTGCCGGCGGCGACGCCCGCCCTGCCGGTCTTGACGCCGAGCGCGCCTGCCCTGCCGGCGCCGCCCGGCGCCCCGGCGTCGGGTGTGGGCCTTCCCAGCGGACTGCAGCAATTGATGGACACGGCGAGGTAGCGGCGAAAACCGGACGCTAGCGCGTCGCGGCTAGTAATACCGATCAGCCGCGGGGCGCTAGCCCCCCGGTTCCGAAACCACGAAACGAGATTATCAGACGGCCAGAAACCGGACGCGAGCGCGTCGCGGCTAATTTGCACGCCGAGACGGAGCATCTCGGCGACAGAACGGATTCGGGGTGGGCAGGACCCACGAGAGGCAGACAATCGCGCCGGGTGCGCCCCTTCGCGATTGCCGCCGGGCGCTCGACGCCGGCGGTCACCGCTTACGCAAGGATGTTCAGGGATGTGTCACAATCGCCTCGCGCCGTCATATCGGCTGCCGCTCGCGGCGGCCTGGATGCTGCTCTTCGCGGGAGCGACACTCGCCTCCGCTCAAGAGGGCGCCACGCCGATCAACTATCGTGTGACGGCGGCCACCCAGCGGCTGGAAATGGTCGTCAACACCAGCCGCATCTTGACGCTCGACCAGGACGTGCCGCGGGTGTTCGTGAGCAACCCCGACCTGGTGCGCGCTACGCCGCTCTCGACCAATCAGATTCAAATCTCCGCCCTGCAGCCCGGCGTAACGCAGGTAAACATGTGGGATGCCGAGGAGCGGGTCTTCACCGTCGACGTGGTGGTCCGCCCCGACGCCCGCGAGCTGGAAGACCTGCTGCGAACCGAGTTTCCGGAAGCCTCGCTCAAGCTGCGGCCGTTGTCGCAAAGCGTGGTGGTCTCGGGAAACGTGCCCACGCCGGAGATGGTCAGCCGCATCGTCACCGTGGCGCG
>JAHWKS010000843.1 GCA_019347795.1 Planctomycetota bacterium
AAGACCCGATTTGCATCGCCGGCGGTGTTGCAGATCGCTACGGACCCAGAAGGAATTTCAAACAGCGTAAATCCGCTCGGGATTTGTGGTTCGCCTATAATGTCGCAGATGGCAATTCTCGATTCTCTCCAGGTTTTCTACGGCGAGGCGACGGCGGCCCGGGCCCGGGTTTACGCTCGCGTCCCGCTTCCCCCGGAGGGGGAGGGTTGGCGCCTGTCGGGGACGATCACCGGTCCCCATAGCAGTCTGGGCAATACGCTGCCTGCCACCGTGCGGCTGCGCGACCGCGGTCCCGGCCCCACGCTGTTGGCGGAGGCGGCTCTCCCCGATCCGTGTTTCTGGTCCCCAAAGATGCCGGCGCTGTACGAGGTGGAACTTGAGCTCCTGGACCCGAGCGGGGAAGTTCGCGAGATCGCGGTGCGGTCGCTGGGAATTCGCGCGCTCGGGGTACGCGGACGAAGCTTACTGCTGGAAGGAAAGCGATGGGTGCTGCGAGGCGTGCATCGGAGGCACGATACGAATGCCCCGCTGGAGGCGTGGCGGGAGTTCGCGGCGATGCTCGTCGAGTCCCCGGATGAGCAGTTGTGTCGCGAGGCGTCGCGGCAAGGAGTCTGGCTGGTCGCCGTCATTTCCGGAAATTCGCGGGAAGTTGAAGCGGAGTTGCGTCGACTCTCGCAGTCGGCGGCCGTGGCGATTGCCGTTGTCGATTGCCGCGGGGAAGTCGATGAGAAGATCGCCGCTGCGGCGCCGAACATCCTCCTCGCTCAATGGGCGAATGGCTCCAGGCCGGCCGCCTGGGCCAACGTGACCTTCGCGACCATTGCCTCGCCGGAGGACTTCGGCCGGCGTTTCGCCGACGCGGAGATTCCCATCGTCGCGGTGCGGTCGGCGGACGCCGCCGATCTCCACGAAGCCCGCGCCGGCTGCGATGCGCTGCAGCGCGATCTGGCCCCCTATGGCGACTTCGCCGGTTACGTTATGAGTTGACTCATGACAAACCTCGACCGCTACGTGCGACAGATGCGTTACCCGCGCCTGGGAGAAGCGGGGCAGCAGCGCCTGCTCGAGAGCACGGCCCTCATTTGCGGCTGCGGCGCCCTCGGCTCAGTGCTGGCGAACACGCTGGCCCGGGCGGGCGTGGGGCGGCTGCGGATCGTCGATCGCGACTTTCTGGAGACGAATAACCTCCAGCGGCAGGTGCTCTATACCGAGGAAGATGTCGCTTCCGGGTTGCCGAAAGCGATCGCCGCCCGCAATCACCTGCAGCGGATCAATTCGGAGATCGAGATCGAGGCGATCGTGGCCGACGTTGACGCCTCGAACATCGCCGCGCTGATTGAAGGCTCCGACGTCATCCTCGACGGCACCGACAACTTTGAAACGCGATTCCTTTTGAACGACGCCTCGCTTAAGTTCAACGTCCCGTGGGTCTACGGCGGCTGCATCGGCGCCGAGGGGCAGACGATGTCCATCCTCCCCGGCGAAACCGCCTGCCTCCGCTGCCTGATGAGCGACGCTCCCCCGCTGGGAACCACCCCCACCTGCGACGCCGCCGGCATCCTGGGAACGATCATCAACGTGATCGCCTCCATTCAAGCGACCGAGGCGATCAAGATCCTCAGCGGCCATCGCGAGGCCGTCAGCCGCATGCTGTCGGTCTTCGAGCTATGGGACAACCGCATCCGGCAGGTGAAGCTGGACACGCTCCGCGAGTCGGCTGCGTGCCCCGCCTGCAATCGCCAAGAGTTCCCCTGGCTCGACGGCGCCCGCGGCAGCCACACCGCCGCCCTGTGCGGACGGAACGCCGTGCAGCTCAGCTTCCCCGATCGCCAGGAGATCTCGCTGGAGCAACTCGCGGCGAAACTCGAAGGCGTCGGCCCGGTGCGGGTGAACCGCTATCTCTTGCGCCTCGACGTGGCGCCCCACCAGCTCACGGTCTTCCCCGACGGCCGGGCGATCATCTCCGGCACCGAAGACATCGCCGAAGCAAAGACGCTGTACGCGAAGTACATCGGCTCGTAAAACAGGCGGCCCGCCTGTTCACTTCTGCATCAGGGCCACGCCGCCTTCCTCGTCGTCGTTGGATGCGGATCGGGTAGACGAAGTCCGCCCCGGCCAACGCCGCGAGGCGACCCCCGCCAACTTCACCCACGAAGCCTTCCGCCGCCTGGCCCGCGACGTCTCGGCAGTGGTTCCACGCTGTTCGAGTCGCTCAACCGCCGCGTGTGCCGGCGCGCATAAGATCGGCGGCGATTTCGTCGAGCACCGCCTCCCAATCCTCCAATCCATCACGGTCGGAGTCGGTGAGCAGCGACATGTCTGGCGACCACGGCGCACTGCGGCGCCCGCCATCGGCGCCGAGGAGCATCGGCAAATCTTGAAACTGCTGCAATCCGGAGCGACCCAGCGCGGCCGGCGGGCGGCGGTCCTTGTCCACCCGCCGCGTCGCATCAAAAAGCGGAAACCAGATCCCGCGACGTTCAGCGCCAAGCTCCCCTTCACCCTCGCCGCCCAGCGCCGCCGCCTGATCCGCCCGAATCCGCTGCACCACCTCCAGCAAGTCCGCCACCGACGCCGCCCCGTCGCCGTTCACATCCACATACGGCGGCCCGCATTCTCCGTCCACGTTCACCGGCAACGTGTAAGGATTGCCGAACTCCCGCAACACCCGCACGATCGCCAAAAGATCGCCGAGCGACACCACCGCATCTTCATCCACATCCGGCGGCATCGCCTCATTCCGGCAGGTTCGGGGCGGCTCATCCACGTCGTTTACGGTAATCACAAACTCCTGCGAAAAACCGAGCGACGGGGAGCCCGAGTCGGTGGCTGTGATCTCCACCGTCACCGTTGCCCCGTCCTCGTATTTGAGTGAAACATTGTCGTTGAGCTTGAGTACGCCCGCGACAATCTCGAACCGCTCAAGTTCATCAACGACTTCGAGCGCATGGGTGTCGCCCTCGTCCGGGTCAGTCACCGTCAGCGTCGCTATGACGCCCCCCGGCAAATTCTCATCGACGGAGCCCGAAGGCGGCGTAATGCCCGTCGGCGCCTCATTCCCATTGGTGACGCTGACCGTGAATAACTTCTCCAGCTGGTTGGCGCCGTCGTTCACCCGCACGCGCACCTCATAGCTCGGCTTGGCCTCGTGGTCAAGCGTCGTCC
>JAHWKS010000049.1 GCA_019347795.1 Planctomycetota bacterium
CGGACGGCAACCGCATCGCGGCCGCCAGCAGCCTCAACGGCGCGGGAGAGGTGCGGGTGTACGACGCGGGCGACGGCAAGCAAATCAGCCGCATGGAGCTGAAGGACAGCGGCGCGTTCGCCGTCTCCTTCCATCCCGACGGCGCCACGGTGGCCGCCGGCGGGTTCGACGGCAAAGTGCGCCTCATCGACGCCGCCACCGGCGAGGTGAAGCAGGAGTTTTTCCCCGTTCCCCTGGAGCCGGAAGTCGCCGCAACGGAGTGACCATGATTGCGAACGATCAGGAGTTGCGCGTCACGCTTGCCCGGGTCGCGCACTTTCAATGTCAATTGCAGCGGCTTCGCGAGGTCGAAACGAATCCTGAGAACTATCGCATGTCGGCATCGGGATTTCTCGCCGAAATCGACCGCATGCAGCACGAAGTACGAGAATACTCGTCCCCACCGAACCGGAGTCGAAGATGTACGTGAAATCCCTGGCCTCGCTCGTGATCGGCATCGCGGTCGCATCGGTTGCGACGCTCGGTTCGGCCGAGGAGCTGCCGCCGGGCTTGACCGTCACGGCAATCGAAGCCGCGCCGCAGTCGCTTGAGCTTTCGCACAAGTTCGACTACCGGCAGTTGCTCATCACCGGCGTCCTGGACAACGGCCAGCGGGTCGATCTGACGCGGATGGCGAAGCTCGCCCAGCCGGCGAGAGTCGCCACCGTCAGTGATCACGGCCTGGTGCGTCCGGCGGCCGACGGACAGGAGCAGCTTGTCTTCACCTTCGGCGAACATTCCACGCCGGTCATGGTTAAGGTCACCGGCGCCGAGACGCCGCGGGCCACCTCCTTCGTGCAGGACGTGCAGCCGGCGTTCTCCAAAATGGGCTGCAACTCCGGCACGTGCCACGGCTCCAAGGACGGCAAGAACGGATTCAAGCTTTCGCTGCGGGGGTATGATCCGCTCTTCGATCACCGGGCCTTCACCGACGATCACGGCGCCCGGCGGATCAATCGCGTGGCGCCGGATCAGAGCCTGATGCTGCTCAAGGCGAGCGGCAGCATCCCGCACGAAGGCGGCGTCCGCACCCGTCCCGGCGAGCCGTTCTACGAGCTGCTCCGGCAGTGGATCGCCTCCGGCGCCAGGCTCGACCTCGACGCGCCGCGGGTGACATCGATCGAGGTGTTCCCGCAAAACCCGATCGTCCCCCGGGCCGGGATGAAACAACAGATGCAAGTCGTCGCCACGTACGCGGACGGCGTCACGCGCGACGTAACGAATGAAGCTTTCGTCGAAAGCGGCGACATCGAGCTCCTGGAAGCCGACGCGCAGGGCCTGATCACGACGCTCCGCCGCGGCGAGGCGCCGGTGCTCGTGCGCTACGAAGGCGCCTACGCCGCCACGACGATCACGGTGATGGGGGATCGCAGCGAGTTCGTCTGGAGCAATCCGCCCACCTACAACTACCTCGATGAGCACGTCTACGACAAACTCCAGCGGGTCAAAATCCTCCCCAGCGACGTCTGCACCGACGAGGAGTTCGTCCGCCGCGTGTACCTCGACCTGACCGGCCTGCCGCCGACGGTCGAGCAAGTTCGAGAGTTCCTCGCGGACGAGCGTCCCTCGCGCGCAAAGCGGGACGCCCTGGTGGATCGTCTGGTGGGTAACCCTGAGTTCATCGAGTACTGGACCAATAAGTGGGCCGACCTGCTCCAGGTGAATCGCAAGTTCCTGGGCGAGGAAGGCTCGATCACGCTCCGCAACTGGATCAAGCAGCAGGTGGCGACCAACGCGCCGTACGATGAGTTCGCCCGGCAGGTGCTCACCGCCAGCGGCTCGAACCTGGAGAACCCGCCGGCGTCGTACTACAAGACGCTTCGCGACCCGGACGTGTTGATGGAGAACACGACGCACCTGTTCCTGGCGATCCGCTTCAACTGCAACAAGTGCCACGACCATCCCTTCGAGCGTTGGACGCAGGACCAGTACTATCACCTCGCGGCGTACTTCGCGCAGGTCGGATTGAAGGAGGATCAGGCGTTCTCGGGGCAGAAGATCGGCGGCTCGGCCGTGGAAGGCGCCAAGCCGCTGGTCGAGGTGGTGTATGACAAAGGCTCGGGCGAAGTCACGCACGATCGGACGGGCGAAGTCGCCCCGCCGGCGTTTCCTTATACGCACGCCGACGAACCGCCCGCGGATGCGTCCCGCCGTGATCAATTGGCCCACTGGATCACCTCGCCGGAGAACCCGTACTTCGCCAAGAGCTATGTGAACCGGCTCTGGGGCTACCTGTTCGGCCGGGGCATTATCGAGCCGATCGACGACATCCGCGCCGGGAACCCGCCCACCAATCCCGAGCTGCTCGATGCGCTGACGCAGGACTTTATCAACAGCGGCTTCGACGTGCAGCACATGTTCCGCACGATCTGCAAATCGCGCACGTACCAGCACTCGATCCAGACGAACGAGTGGAACGAGGACGACACGATCAACTACTCGCACTGCATCCCGCGGCGCCTGCCGGCCGAGACGCTGTTCGATGCGATCCACCTCGCCGCTGGCGCCACGCCGAACCTGCCGGGGGCGCCGAAAGGCTTCCGCGCCGCGCAGCTTCCCGACGCGGGCGTGCCAATCCCCTTCCTCGACGACTTCGGCCGGCCGACGCGGGAAAGCTCCTGCGAGTGCGAGCGCTCCGACGGCATCGTGCTGGGGCCGGTGATGAAGCTCATCAACGGACCGACGGTCGCCGACGCGATCCACAATCCCAACGGCGAGCTGACGAAGCTGGTCGCCGCGGAATCGGATGACGCCAAGCTCATTGAAGAAGTCTTCCTCCGCTTCATCGCCCGCAAGCCGACGGAAACGGAGCTGCAGCTCGGCCTGGAGGCGATGCAAGCCGCCGGCGAAGGGCACGACGAGCTGGTCGCGGCCCTCAAGGCCTACGAGGAGCAGCTTCCGGCGAAACAGACCGAATGGGAGAAACACGCCGCCCGCGAAGTCGAGTGGGTCCCGCTGGACGCGACCGAGAAGCGTTCCCAGGTGGAAGCCCAGTTCGAGAAGAAGGAAGACGGCTCGATCTTCGTCTCGGGCCCCAACGGCAAAGATGTCTACACGATCGTCGCCAATTCGGACTTGAGCGGTATCACGGGGGTGCGGCTGGAGGCGCTTGCCGATCCTGCCCTTCCCGCCGGCGGTCCCGGCCGGGCGCAGAACGGCAACTTCGTGCTCAACGAGCTGAAGCTGACAGCCGCGGCGCCGAACGACCCCCGCGGCGCCCAAGCCGTGGAGCTGGTGAACGCCACCGCCGATTTCAGCCAGTCCGGCTGGGACGTGCGCGGCGCCGTCGACGGCAACGAGGCCAGCGGCTGGGCCGTCTCGCCCGAGTCCAATAAAACCCACACGGCGGTGTTCGAGACGAAAGAAGCGATTGGCGCCGAGGGAGGCTCCGTCCTCACCTTCACCTTCAGCCAGCAGTACCAGGACAGCAAGCACACGCTGGGCCGCTTCCGCCTCTCGGTGACCAACTCACCCAAGCCGTTCACGATGAGCAGGCTGCCGGCCGAGTTGGCGGCCATCCTCAAAACGCCCGCCGATCCGCGGACTCCCGAGCAGCAGCAAAAGTTGAGCGAGCACTATCGCTCGACCGACTCCGAACTGGCCCGCCTGGAGGCGGAGGTGAAGAAGAGCGAAGAGTTGCTCAAGAACCGCCGCCTGGTCGGCGTGCAAGACCTCGCCTGGGCGCTCATCAACAACCCAGCGTTCTTGTTCAACCGTTAGCGATCAACCCACGCAGTGCGGGCGGCGTCGTAGACGTCTTTCAGCGGGACGTTTTTCTCGGTCGCCAATCTTCGACAGGATTCGAACTCGGGTGAAAAGCTCACGCCGCCGTCTCCCAGCAGCGCGAGCTTGCCTTCCACGGTCCCCAGCGGCGTTTGGACCGTATGGGGGCGGCGCTCCAGCTTGTGGCGGCTCACCGGCCAGCGCCGCACGCCGAGCGAGCCGGTCTCGCGGAAGAGAATCTGCTCCAGGTTCTTAATTAATTCCGGCGGCGAAAGGACGCTCACTTTCACCGCCGGGCGGTTCTTCTTCATCTGGATGGCGGTGGTGTAGACGTCCAGCGCGCCGGCCTCGGCGAGGAGCGTTGTGGCGTGGCCGATCACTTCGCCGCTGACGTCGTCGAGGTTCGTCTCCAGCATCCACGCCTGGTCGCTCTCGAGACGATCGTCGGCGACGCCTACCAAAAGCCGCAGCAGATTCGCCTGCTCCTCCAGGTCGCGATCGCCGGCGCCGTAGCCGATCGTTTCGATCGTGATCGCCGGCAGCGGGCCGAACGCATCGACGACGGTGGCCGCAATCGCGGCGCCGGTAGGCGTAGTCAGCTCCGCCTCCACGTCGCTGGGCGCCAGCGGCACGCCCCGGAGAAGCTCCGCCGTGGCCGGCGCGGGAATGCTCACCCGGCCGTGGGCAATCTTCACGAACCCGCGGCCGGTGGGGATGGGAGAGCAGACGATGCGGTCCAGTTTCAAGAGGTCCAGCCCAATCGCGGCCCCGACGATGTCGGCGATCGAATCCACGGCGCCCACCTCATGGAAGTGGACCTTCTCGATCGACGTCCCATGCACCTTCGCCTCCGCCTCGCCGAGCCTGGTGAAGATCCGCTTCGCCAGGTCCTTCTGGCCGGGTGTCAACTCGCCGCGGTCGATCATCTCCGTGATGTGGTGCAGATGCCGGTGCGCGTGCTCCGGCTCGTGCTCGACCGTCAGATTCGCGGCGCGAAAGCCCTTCTTCTTGACTTCGCCCACCGTCAGCCGGCAAGAGGGAAGTCCGAGCGAGGCGACCCCGGCCTGAATCGCCGCCAGGTCCACGCCGGCGTCAATCAACGCTCCCAGCAGCATGTCGCCGCTGATGCCGCTCAAGCAATCGAGATACGCAATTCTCATCGCCGCAGTTTCCCAGGAAGAGGCAAGCTCACGGCGTGAGTCTATCGGCGCGGGGATGAGCGGGAAAGCCGGAGAACGGGCGTCGCGCTTCGCGAGGAGGCGGTTGGGGCGCAACTGGCGGACCCTGGCGGCGCAAAGTACGATGAGGCATGGCATTTTGGCGAGACAAGGTCGCTGTGGTGACCGGCGGCTCGGCGGGCTTGGGCCGCGCGATCGCGGCGGCGTTCGCCGAGCACAAGGTCCGAGTCGCGCTGTGCGCTCGGGACGCGGAGCGGTTGGAGGCGACCGCCGAGGAACTGCGGCAGCGCGGCGCCGAGGTGCTGCCGATTCTCGCCGACGTCACGAAGCAGGAGGACGTCGATTCCTTGGTGGCCGGCGCCATCGAGCGCTTCGGCCGGATCGACGTGCTGGTGAACAACGTCGGCCGATCGATGCGGGGGCGGATCCTCGACGTTCGCCCCGAAGACTTTCGCGACTTGCTGGAGACGAATTTCCTGACGGCCGTCCGGGTGACGCGAGCCGCGGCCCCGCACCTGGCGGCGACGAAGGGGCACATCGTGAACATCGGCTCCCTGGCCGCGAAGACGACGGGACGATACTTGGGCGCCTATCCCGCGAGCAAATTTCCGCTGGCGACCTACAGCCAGCAACTCCGCTTGGAGTTGGCGCCCGAGGGAATTCACGTGCTGCTGGTGTGCCCGGGGCCGATCGCTCGCGACGACGCCGACGCCCGCTACGCGGAGCAAGCCGCCGACCTGCCGGAGTCCGCCCGTCGCCCCGGGGGCGGGGCGAAGGTGAAAGCGATCGCGCCCGACGACCTCGCGCGCCGCATTCTCGAAGCTTGCCGGCGCCGTCAGCCCGAGCTAATCGTCCCCGCGAACGCCCGGCTGCTCTTCGCCATCGCGCAACTCTCACCCGCCTGGGGCGACTGGCTTCTGACGCGAATGACGAAAGGGAGCGATTGATCGCCCCCGAACTCATCCTCGCGGCTGCGGGTCCGCCTTCGCCTCATCCGATGGGTTGTCTTTGGCCGCTGTCTTCCGACGTGGGATCAGCACTAGCCTGACCGGCGTGCCCTGCGGGGGGACGCGCTCGGTGAAGGCTTCGAAGAGGAGCGCGCTGTTGGCTTGGCTGCTCTCGATGGGAAGGTCGAGCGTGGCGGTGGCGAAGTTCGAAAGGCAGATCAGGTCCCCTTGCTCGGCGTAGTAGTGCCGCTTTCCGGTTTCCTCGTCGGTCCAGAAGCCGCTGCCGGCGAAGACCCAATCCTGCTCCATCTCTTCCTGCGTCTTTGTGTTGCGGACCCACTCTTGCGCGCGGGCGGCGTGCTTCTTCCCTTCCGCATCGCGCCACAGGACATGAATGTCGATGATCGGCCCCTCCGCCGGGCGATATTCGGGATTGAACTGCACGCCGCGGCCGGGCTCCGCGCCCACCGCCAGCAGGGCCGCGTGGACGAGGTAGGCCTTCGACTTCACCGCGATCAAAGACTCATGCTCCTTGGTCCCCTCGGGGCAGGCGAACATTTCGAGGAACCCGTCGCGAAAGGCCACTTCGCCTTCCACGACCACAAGCTTGCGCTGCGGGTGAATCCACACCGCGTCGTCTTTGCTGAGGCGGATCAGGCCCGCCTCATCCGGCGCGGAAGGAGACTCGGCGGCGCGTTTCTCGGGCGCCTGAGCCGCGGTTGTTAGCGGGAAAAACGGGAGCGAAAGTGTCGCGATCGCGAGAAAAAAGAAATATCGCATAGCGAGGCAATGTTCCGGCGCGAAGGCTTATCGTGAAACGCGGGGGATACTGGTAGTATACCATCCCCGCCGTTACTTCAATTGTATCCGCGATGCAGGAACGTATGCCCACAACTTCTCGCGCCGCCCGCGACGCCAAGAGCCGGCGCCCGCGCTCCGCCGGCCGCCGCTCCGCCTCCTATCGCCGCGATTCAGGCGAGGCGTGGCGCGACGTTTTGGGCGACGGTCCCTGGGATCCGTGGCGGACGCACCTGGCGGAGCGGACCGCGCCCAGGCCGCTCGCGGAGTTGACGCACTCAGACGAATCGCCGCTTCTGTGGGCGGTCCCGGAGGGGTGCAGCGAAGTGACGCGGCGGGTTTTGAACTCCGCCGCCGACATTCATCACGCCGACGGGCACGCACTTGTGGAGTTCGCCGGATGGATGGAGCAGGACGTGGCGTCTTCGGGAGGCGGCGACGACCGCGCTGCGGACTTCGGCCTGACTCGCCTGGCGTGGGCGCACGCCCTGGGCCGGCTGGCGACGGTGATGAACGCCGCCGCGTGGCGCGGGGCCATGCGGCGATTGCTCGCGGCGGTGGAGGAGTCGGCGGCGATCCCGCTCGATTACGACCCGCTGGGACGCTTGCTCTTGGGGGGCGAACTGCCCTGGACGCTCGCCTGGCAGTTCCCGGAGTTGGAGGAGTGCCGCCGACTGTCGGACCCGGCCGCCGCCGCGCTCTCGGAAGGACTCATCGAATTGCTCGACGGCGAAGGAGTGCTCCACGCCCGGCACTGGCATCGACTTCGCCCGCTGCTGGCGCTCTGGACCCGGTGCGGATTAATGGCAGGCGAGGCTCGCCGCGACTGCTTCACGCGGGACGCCCGGCAGCAGTACCAATGGCTGGTCCAGCACTCGGCCCTCCTCTCGCGGCCCGACGGCGGACAGCTTCTTTCTCCCGGCGACGAAGGACGCTGGAGCGAACCGCTCTTCGAAACCGCGCTCCGTCTCGCCGACGACAAGGCTGCCGAGCGCCTGGCCCGCGTGGTGTTGCCGCTGGCGGGGAAGCAGAAGTCGGCTCGCACTCGCGGCAAGGCGCCCCCGGCGGCGATCGACTCGGAGTGGGCCCGGGTAGGCTTGCTCCGCCCGGCGGCGACGGCGGATTCACCCCGGCTGATCGCCACCTACGCCGACCGCCGGCTCCGGGCGGAGTTGACCAATCGCGATGAGGTGGTCTTCAGCGGCGCCTGGGACCCGCACATCGAAGTGGATCGCCGGCAGCCCGCGGCCGAAGGAGATTGGGAAGAGGTCTGCTGGCAATCCGACGCCGACGTGGACTATCTGGAGTTGCAACTGAATCTCGCCGGTGGCTGGCGGGTGCAGCGGCACATGTTGTTGGCTCGCAAGGACGGCTTTCTCTTTGTCGCTGACGCGGTCTTGGGAAAGACGCCCGCGTCTATTTCCTATCGCTGCACGACGCCGCTGATGAAAGGAGTCGCTTTCCTCGAAGACGCCGAGACGCGCGACGGGATGCTCGAGGGGAAACGAAAGCTGGCGGTGGCGATGCCGCTGGCCCTTCCCGAGTGGCGGAGCGACCGCCGCATCGGCTCGCTGACAAGCTCGGCCGCCGGCTTGGAGCTGACGATGAGCGGCGAAGGGACGGCGCTCTTCGCTCCGCTGTTCTTCGACCTGACGAAGCGGCGCTTCAAGAAAGACCGCACCTGGCGCCGACTCACCGTGGCCGAGACGCTGCAGATTTGCCGGCCGGATGCGGCCGTCGGCTACCGCGTGCAAGCAGGGAAGGAGCAGTGGATGTTCTATCGTTCGCTCGCCCCCGCGGCCAACCGCACGCTGCTGGGGCAGAACTTCTCCAGCGAGTTCGTCGCCGCCCGCTTCAACCCGAACGGCTACGCCGAAGAACTGATCTCCATCATCAGCGAGGAGTGAGCAGCAAAGAGTTTTGCTTCCGCGGCTGAGGGACAACACTCGGCGCCGATGCTCTACTTCGCCTTTGCCCGAGACGCTCGCCATTGTTCGAGGGCCTTTTGGCGGGCTTCGTTGTTTTCGAAGGCGCAGGACCAGGGGATGAAGATGAAGGTGGGGGCGGTGGTGACGTGCTGCATGCCGTAGTCGGCGAAGTCCTGGTCGGTGAGGGCGATCAGGGCCGCCAGGGCCACGTCGCGCATTTGCGTCGGGGCGTCCGCGCCGTCTCCCAGTTGCCGGCGGCCGTATTCGGTTTCGTCGGTGAGGTAGCGCTCCAGGAGCGGGACGTGCTGCTCGTTGCCGAACTTCGCCGCCGCCACCATCGCCTGCTGGCGGAGGTGCGGCGGGTGGCCCGCCTGCTCCAGAATCTCCACGGCCGGCGCCAGTCCTGCGTCGAGATCGTACTGCATCGCCAGCGCCAGCTTCTGGTAATCGGAGGACGAGTTCGGTCCGCGGCGGATCCAGCTCGAAAGCACGTTGCGAAGGATGTCCTGGTAGGCCCCTCCCGTGACGTTGGCGGCCACGCTCTGCTCGACGCAGACGCGATAGATGCTCCCGGCGGCCGTGTCGGAGAGCGGAACTTCTTCCCGGCCGGCGAGGAAGATGATGGCCGCGGCGCTCCCCAGGGAAATGGGCGTCTGCTCCTGGAGGCCGTACCGCTGGAGCAATTGGCCGCAGCGAACTTCAAGCAACTCGCCGGCCGGCTTGGGGCCTTCGCCGAAGGCCTGCATCAGGCGCGGCTCCTCGGTTTGCATTTGGACGAACAGCTCGCGGGCCTCGCGGCTGTCGCCGACAACTTTCTGGAATTCGCTCCATCCCGGCAGGTCGTACTCTTCCGTGCCGTCGAGGTTGGCGGCGAAGGCGTGCAACCGGCGCTGAAAGTCCCGCTGCCGCAACTCCGACAAGAGGTCGGCGGCGCGGTAGCGGATCTCCGCATCCGAATGCTGCGCCGCCTGGCGAAGCGGGGCGAAGGCGGGGAGACCGATCGACAAGAGCCGCCTCGCGGCGGCCTCGCGGGCGGCGAATTTTTGATGGCCGAGCTGCTCCACAAGCCGCTCGGCTTCCTCGTCCGGCGAGGCCCCCGGCGCCGACTCCGCGGCGATGAGCGGGAGAGCCGCTGCCAGGGCAAACCAGAGGGCCAGGAAAATACCGCCCGGACGGAGAGGGATCGTCATGCGTACGATTGGAGAAAAGGTGTTGGCGTAAAACTCATTGTATCTTGGCGCGGGGGGAGCGTCCAACAAGTCCGATAGGTGCGATAGTTGCACAGTGCGAGGCCGCTTTCGCTCGTGGCTGTTTCCCAGTTTCTGAGCCGCTCTTTTCACGACAGAGTGTCGCGCTACCGGAAAAGCTCTTTAGCGGCGGGGGAGGAGCGGCTAGAATCCCCCGTCCGCTCCCAGCCTCACCTCGCGGAGATTTGACATGGATGGAGAACGCCGCCAACGATGGTGGAATGAGCTCGGCCGTCACGTGGCGGAGGGCCTGCTGATTGTGATCGCGGCGAGCATTTGTCCGTCGGTCCGCGGCGCGGAGGGGATGATCGAGGATGCGGCGCTGAACGACGTCGTGTTCCTTGACCCGGCCCGCGGCTGGGCGGTGGGCGATCGAGGCGCCATCTGGCGGACCGAGGACGGCGGGCGGCGGTGGATGCTGCAGGACTCGCCCGTCGCTTGCCGGCTGCACGCGATCCACTTCCTGGACGGCCAGCACGGCTGGATCGTCGGCGGGCGGACGCATCCGTACACGCACAAATCAACCGGCGTCGTGCTGCACACCGCCGACGGCGGCCGATCGTGGGAGCAGCTTCCCACATCGGGGATTGCCGCCCTGCGGCGGATCACGATGTCGGACGCCCGGCGAGGCTGGGCATTCGGCGCCGTCTCGCCGCTGTATCCCTCAGGTGCGTATCGAACGGACGACGGCGGTCGCGGCTGGGCGCCGGCTTCCGACGCCGACCCGCTCGTGCGGGAGCACGGCTCGTCGAACAATGCGCAGCCGCCCGGCGCCGAGGCGTTCGAGCTGCAGGCTTCCGCGACCTTGGGGGGACACGTCTGGGCCGCCGGCGAGCCGGGGACGCGAATCTTCCATTCCGCCGACGGCGGCGCCACGTGGGAGGCGTTCGCGACGGATCAGAGCTTGCCGCTGCGGGCATTGTTCTTTCTCGATGAGAACCGCGGCTGGGCCGTCGGCGCCCTGGGGACGATTCTCGCCACGCGGGACGGCGGACGCACCTGGCTGCGGCAACGCAGCGGCGGGACGCGCGTCGCGGTGCTCGGCGTCTTCGCCGATCCGCACAGCACGCCGTGGGAGCTGTTCGTGCGAGTCTCCGGCAACGAGGGTTTTCTGGCCGCGGTCGAGTACGTGGGCGAAACAAGGGACGACTCGCCGCTTGCGGAAATCGCGCTTGCCGAGCGGGGTTACGAAGCAGTGCTCGCCGCGGGGGGCGCCTACGCCGACACCACCCGCGAGCCTCCGCAACGACTGGAAGAGTTGCTGGTCCGCAAGATCCGGCAGTGGCGGCCCGAGGCGATCATCACGCATGCGCCTGCCGCCGCGAACGACGACGCCCGATCGCATGCCGTCAGTCAGGCCGTGCTCCACGCCGTGTCGCGAGCGCAAGACGGCGCAGAACTTCCCGAGCACGGCGAGCAATGCGGCCTGGCACCGTGGTCGGTCAAGCGGGTATTCGGCGTTCAGCCGGAGGGGATCACCGGGAGCATCGCTCTGACCACCGCCAGCCTGGCGCCGCAGGTGGGCGGCACGCTCGCCGACGGCGCCGCCGCGGCGCGGGCTCTGGTGCATCACGAGTTTTCATCGTCACCGGCAAAGATCGAGTTTCAACGGCTGATCGATCGCGGCGGCGACGCCGGCGCGTCCGGCGACTTCATGGCGGGACTGATCGTCCCCGCCGGCGGCGAAGCGCGGCGTCGTCCGGCGGAGCTTTCCGCCGGCAGCCTCGACCTCGTGGCCCGGACCGCGCAGAAACAACGCAACGTGCAGCGGATTCTCGCGCAGCGGGTGGAGCAGTCGGCCGACTCGCTCCTGGCGCAGGTGGACGACTTGACGCGCGGCTTCCGCGAGCAGACAGCGGGGGAGTTGCTCTTCCAGCTCGCCGCACGACTGCGACAGCAGGGCAGGCCCGAGCAGGCGGCGGAGATTTATCAGCGGCTGCTCCAGCGCCACGGCAAGCACGAGTTGGCGGAAGCCGCCTCGTTGTGGCTGGTGCAGTATTACGCCAGCAGCGAAGCCAACTGGCGAACCGCCGGCGCCACGGAGATCCGGCAGGGCTCGGCCAGCGGCGCGGCGCCGGCGAAGGTTCTTGACCCCCGCGACGAGGAACCCAGCGATGAGCCGCAGCCTCTCCGGGCGCCGCTGCAGGCGCGCAGCGCCTCGACCACCGCGGCGGCTGAATCTCTCGATCGGGACCGGCAAGCGCTGGCCCTGGGCGAGGCGCTGTCGCGCAGCAATCCGTCGCTCTACTACGAACCGGCGGTGCGTTTTGCACTTGCGGCGGCTGCGCGTCGGCAGCGAAACATCCAGGAAGGGGAGCACTTCTTTCGCCGGCTCGCTGCGAGCAACAACGGAATCTGGCAGGGACGGGCGGACGCGGAGCTCTGGCTCATGAAGCCCCGGAGTGAGCTTCCCGATGCGGTTCATCCCTGCCGCACGTCGAAGGCGAAGCCGTATCTGGACGGAATGTTGGACGACGCCTTATGGCGCGACGGGAAGCGGATCGAACTGGCGAGCGGCCCCGCTTTGCCACAAGCGAGCGCGTGGTTGGCGTGGGATGACGCATACGTTTACCTCGCCGCACAGTGCGCGAAGTCGCCGGGCGCCGTGTACGCCGCCGGCGACGAAGTTCGCTCATACGATGCGTCGCTGGAGGGATCGGATCGGATCGAGTTGTCGCTCGACCTGGACCGCGACTATTCGACGTGGCTCCGCCTGACGGTCGATCATCGCGGCTGGACCAGAGACGCGTGCCTGGGCGACGTCGCCTGGAACCCGCAGTGGTTCGTCGCGTCCTCGTCCGACGCCGAGACGTGGACGATCGAGGCCGCGATTCCTTTCCGCGAGATCGCTCCCCACAGCCCGCGGCGCCGCGACGTAT